>NZ_JBHNYO010000009.1:0-248329 GCF_054960675.1 Rhodococcus sp. PSi06 | reverse complement strand
GCCTCGGTGTCGATGGCCCGGCTAGCGCTGGCGTTCTTACCGGTGACCAGCGTGCGGATGTAGACGATCCGCTCGCCCTTCTTGCCCGAGATCCGGGCCCAGTCGTCCGGATTCGTGGTGTTCGGTAGGTCTTCGTTCTCGGCGAACTCGTCGACGATGGACTCGAACAGGTGCTGAATCCTCAAGCCGGCGTTGCCGGTCTCGAGAACGGACTTGATGGCGTACTTCTTGGCGCGGTCCACGATGTTCTGGATCATGGCACCGGAGTTGAAGTCCTTGAAGTACAGAACTTCCTTGTCGCCGTTGGCATACGTGACCTCGAGGAAGCGATTGTCGTCGCTCTCGGCGTACATGCGCTCGACGACCCTGTCGATCATCCCGCGGATGCAGGCCGCACGATCTCCACCGAACTCGGCGACATCGTCGGCATTGACCGGGAGGGAGTCGGTCAGGTACTTCGAGAAGATGTCCTGTGCCGACTCGGCGTCGGGACGCTCGATCTTGATCTTGACGTCCAGACGACCGGGCCGCAGGATCGCGGGGTCGATCATGTCCTCACGGTTGGAGGCACCGATCACGATGACGTTCTCGAGCCCCTCGACGCCGTCGATCTCGGCGAGCAACTGCGGGACGACGGTCGTCTCCACGTCCGAGGAGACACCCGAACCGCGCGTACGGAAGATCGAGTCCATCTCGTCGAAGAACACGATGACCGGAGTTCCTTCCGACGCCTTTTCGCGGGCGCGCTGGAAGATCATCCGAATGTGCCGCTCGGTCTCGCCGACGAACTTGTTGAGCAGTTCCGGACCCTTGATGTTGAGGAAGAAGGATTTGGCCTCCTTCGCGTCCTGCCCGCGGGCCTCGGCGATCTTCTTGGCCAACGAGTTGGCAACCGCCTTGGCGATCAACGTCTTTCCGCACCCGGGGGGTCCGTACAGCAGCACACCCTTGGGTGGGCGAAGAGAGTACTCACGGAAGAGATCTTTGTGCAGGAACGGTAGCTCGACGGCATCGCGGATCTGCTCGATCTGCCGACCGAGACCACCGATGTCCTCGTAGCCGACGTCCGGAACCTCTTCGAGGACCAGGTCCTCCACTTCGGCCTTGGGTACACGCTCGAACGCATATCCCGCCTTGGTGTCTACCAGGAGCGAATCACCGGGTCGCAGTTTGCGGGAGGGCTCGTCGGGATCGACGGGACCTTCGTCGTTGACCATGTCGATCAGCGGCTTGGCCAACCACACGACGCGTTCCTCGTCGGCGTGACCGACCACGAGGGCTCGCGATCCGTCCCCCAGAAGCTCACGCAGAGTACTGATCTCACCGACCTGATCGAAGGTGCAGGCCTCGACGATGGTCAGCGCCTCGTTCAGTCGCACCGTCTGCCCCGGTGCAAGCGAGCCCGCTTCGATGTTGGGTGAGCAGGTGAGGCGCATCTTTCGACCGGACGTGAACACGTCGACCGTTCCGTCGTCGAAGACGCTCAGCAGAACGCCGTAGCCGCTCGGCGGCTGACCGAGTCGGTCCACTTCCTCCCGAAGTGCGATGAGCTGTTGTCTGGCCTCTTTGAGGGTGTCCATCAGCTTGGTGTTGCGGAGCGAGAGCGAATCGACACGGCCTTCGAGTTCGCGTACCTGCTCGGGGGACTCCCCCAGTTGACGACGTAGTGAAGCGGCTTCGGCTCGCACGGCGTCCAGTTCGGCTCTGGCCGCGGCCACATCCGGATTGTCTGTTGAGCTCATGAGCGACTCCTCCCAGTGACGATCTATCAACGCTACCGGCACCGGCCCGAATGTGCGGACCGACACCACGATCGGGCACGACTGCGTCCTGCCTCGACCACACCCGAACCCGTCGCCGGGTCATGTTAGCCTCACCTGACCAACCGATGAATCGACTACGAAAACAGGGGCTTCACCAGTGAAGATGCGCATATTCTCGGCGAGCGTCGCACTCACGGCGGCGGCGATGTCGGTGGCCGGGTGCAGCACCGCAGATGAATCCGATCACGCCGATCACAATTCGACTTCGGCCGCAGTTTCCGCGGACACGACCACCGGAACGCCGGTTGCGGCGGCACCGACGGCCGACGAACTCGAAGCCTCGCTGCTGCAGTTGGTGGCACCGAACGTCGATGCAGCGACCAAAGCTGCCGCAGTCGAGAACGGTCAGGCGCGTCTGACGAACCTCGAGACCATGACCGCCGCGCTGGCGAACTACGGCACGATCACCTTCGAGGTTGCCGAGCCCACCGTGGACGGTGAGACATCGTCTGCCGACGTCGCGATCGCCACCCCTCGTGGAACGGCAGCACCGTCACCGCAGACCTGGGTCCTGATGGACGGCGAGTGGAAGCTCTCCGACGCCAGCACGTGCCACATCCTCGCGATGGGCCAGGCACCCTGCGCCTGACGGCCCGGGTCGGTGGTCGCGCGACACCGCCGCAGTGAATCAGCCCTTGCCGGACCGACGCTGCGGCTTCGGAGTGACAGTGCCCTCGGCGAGGCGTCGAACACTGACGAGGAATGCCGTGTGTCCCTGCATGCGATGCTCGGGCCGAACCGCGAGTCCCACGACGTGCCAACCTCGAACCATCGATTCCCACGAACGGGGCTCGGTCCAGCATTCCTGTGCGCGCAGTGCTTCGACGACCTTGGACAGCTGCGTCACCGTGGCGACGTACACCAGCAACACTCCACCCGGAACGAGAGCCTTCGATACTGCGGGCAGTGCGTCCCACGGGGCCAGCATGTCGAGAACCACCCGATCCACCTGCTCACCGGGGCGATCGACACCGAACTGGTCGACGTCCGCCACGGTCAGATGCCAGTTCGACGGGCGCTCGCCGAAGAACGTCTCGACGTTCTTCACCGCGTAAGCGGCGTGATCCTGCCGGATTTCGTACGAGATGACCGTTCCCGCCGTGCCGACCGCACGCAGCAGCGAGCACGTCAGAGCGCCCGATCCAGCACCGGCCTCGAGTACGCGAGCCCCGGGGAACATGTCGCCCTCGTGCACGATCTGTGCCGCGTCCTTGGGGTAGATGACCTGTGCGCCGCGTGGCATCGACAGCACATAGTCGGTCAGCAACGGCCGAAGCGCGAGGTACGGGGTGCCGTTGACCGAGGTGACGACGCTGCCCTCGTCGGCACCGAGCAGCTTGTCGTGGGTGATTCCGCCGCGGTGCGTGTGGAACTCCTTGCCGGCCTCGAGCACCACCGTGTAGTGGCGGCCCTTGCCGTCGGTGAGCTGCACTCGATCTCCGACCCGAAACGGCCCGCTGCGGGCGGGGCCGGTCTCGGTCTCAGCCGAGTTGTCCACAGCTGCGGGTACGACACTCGGGTCGAGTTCGATTTCGTCGGCCGTGGCAGCAACCACGTCGTCGGCACTGGGAAGCGACCCGTCGACCGTGGTGTCGAGCGCGGCGTCGGTCTCGAATCCGTCGGTCGACGCGGATGTGGAATCACCGGAGGACACAGCGGACCTGCTTTCGTTGCGATGTGACGCTCGGCCTCGATCGGCAGACGTCGGGGACGACTCGACGTGCCAGACTACGGCCTTCACCGAAGATGTCGGACCAGCGGCATAGTCTCGCAGTCGTGAGTATTTCCGTGTCGAGCCCCATCGACTTGCCTCTGCTCGTCGTCGGTGACAGCCCCGACGTACCGCGTTCGAGGTCCGGCAACCGCAGTACACCGGCTCTGTCCCCCTCTCGCGCAGGTGATTTCAAGCAGTGCCCGTTGCTGTATCGCTTCCGGGCCGTGGACCGGCTTCCCGAGGTCTCCACCGAGGCGCAGGTGAAGGGAACTGTGGTGCATGCCGCACTCGAAGCCCTGTACGCACTGCCTGCACGCGATCGAGTGCCCACCACCGCCCGCGAATTGGTGGATCCGGCGTGGGAGCGGGTGGTGGCCGAGTCACCCGATATCGCGTCGCTGGTTCCGCCGGACGACCGTCCGGCATTCCTCGACCGAGCTCGCGCTCTGGTGGACGGATATTACGAGCTCGAAGACCCGACGCACTTCGATCCGGAATCCTGCGAACAGCGCGTCGAAACAGCGTTGGACGACGGCACGCCGCTGCGCGGATTCATCGACCGCATCGACGTCGCGCCCAACGGCATGATCCGCGTCGTGGACTACAAGACCGGACGCGCGCCGCGTGAGTTCACCGAGTCCAAGGCGCTGTTCCAGATGAAGTTCTATGCGCTGATGATCATGCGCATGCGCGGAGTCGTTCCCGCGCAGCTGAAGTTGATGTACCTGGCCGACAAGCAGGAGCTGACGTACGCGCCCGACGAGGGCGAACTGCGCAGGTTCGAGCGCATGCTGTCCGCCATCTGGAAGGCGATTCTGGCTGCGGGTGAAACCGGAGACTTCCGCGCCAAGAAGGGAGCACTGTGCAAGTGGTGCGACCATCAGGCGCTGTGTCCGGAATTCGGCGGTACTCCCCCGCCGTACCCGGGTTGGCCGCAGGCAGCCCAGGAGCAAGCCGAGGCCGAGCAGTGACCCTCACTTCGAAGGCACTGCCGGACGCATTCTTCGTTCCCGCGGGGGTGGGTGAGGACGGTCACGAGCGAGTCACCGCGACCGAGAACACCGTCAGTCTCTGGGCCCCGACGATGCAGCACGGGGCACCGCCGTCCGCGCTGCTGGTCCGTGCACTCGAGCGCGTCGACGCGCGCGCGGACACCCGCATCAGCCGCGTTGCTGTCGACATCCTCGGTCCAGTTCCGGTAGGAGACATCGAGATTCGGGCCTGGACGGAGCGCCGAGGGGGCAACGTCGAACTCGTCGTTGCCGAATTGTGGGCGGAAAGTTCGTCCGGAACTGCACGGGCCGTGGCACGTGGCAGCGCGTGGCGTATGCGCACCACGCCGACGCAAGACGCAGTACACGTCGGCGATCCGGTGATGAAGCCGGTCGGAGACGGAGTGGACTACTCCTTCGGGGGTACCTGGTCCTCCGGCTACCTCGACGCTGTCGAGTTCAAGATCGTCACCGAACTCGGATCCGGAGGGCCGGGTGAGGTCTGGGCCAGGCCCAAACCTGTTCTCGTTCAGGGTGAGACGATGACTCCGCTGGAACGACTGTTCTCGATCGCCGATATCGCGAACGGAATCGGCGCGAAACTACCGATCGACGAATGGACCTTCTTGAACACCGACCTGACGGTGCACACGTTTCGGGTGCCGCAAGGTGAATGGATCGGAGTATCGGCGGAGACGTCGACAGGTCCGGACGGAATTGCCATGTGCGCTGGAACTCTTCACGACGAGCTCGGCCCGGTCGGCCGCATCGCGCAGACGGTTCTGGTTCGGCGTCGAAGCTGACGGCACCGACCGAACGGAATCTAGAAGGCGCGGCACGACCTGATGTCGGACGCAAGGATAGCTTTTGCTCCCAGCTCGGCGAGCTCGTCCATGACGTTGTTGTGGACTTTGCGAGAAACCATGGCGCGCACGGCAACCCAGTTGTCGTCGACCATCGGTGCCAACGTCGGCGATTCGATGCCGGGGGTGATCTTCACGGCCTCGTCGAGAATCGACTTGGGGCAGTCGTAGTCGAGCATCAGGTACTGCTGGGCGAATACGACACCCTGCACGCGGGCGATGAGCTGCTTACGCGCGGAATCGGTACCAGGGGTGCCTGCGCGTTCGATCAGTACGCCTTCCGAATCGCACAGCGATTCACCGAACGCCACGAGATTGTTCTGGCGCAGCGACCGGCCCGATTCGACGACGTCGGCAATGGCATCCGCTACGCCGAGTTGGATGGAGATCTCGACTGCACCGTCGAGGCGGATGACCGTGGCCTCCAACCCTCGCGCGGCCAAGTCCTTACGCACCAAATTCGGGTAGGACGTCGCGATGCGTAGGCCGCCCAGGTCTTCCGGTGCCCATTGCTTACCTGCCGGTGCTGCGTAGCGGAAGGTCGACCGGCCGAAACCGAGCGCCAGCCGCTCTTCGACCGCGGCACCCGAATCGAGGGCCAGGTCGCGACCGGTGATGCCCAGATCCAGCTGGCCGGAGCCCACGTAGATCGCGATGTCCTTGGGGCGAAGGAAGAAGAACTCGACACCGTTGGCCGGATCGAGAACAGTCAAGTCCTTCGAGTCGCTACGGCGCCGATAGCCGGCTTCGCTGAGTATCTCGGCGGCGGACTCGGAGAGAGCGCCCTTGTTGGGTACGGCTACGCGCAGCATGAAGGTTTCCTCGTTGGATGAGTTCGTGGGAGAGATGCGGTCGTTGACTCACAGATGTCGGTAGACGTCCTCGAGCTCGATGCCCCTGCCCACCATCATCACCTGTACCCAGTACAGCAGCTGCGAGATTTCCTCGGCGAGCGCCTCATCGCTTTCGTGCTCGGCCGCGATCCATACCTCGCCCGCTTCTTCGATGACCTTCTTACCCTGAAAATGAACTCCGGCATCCAACGCTGCGACAGTGCCCGAGCCCTCCGGGCGGGTCTTCGCGCGGTCGGTGAGCTCGGCGAACAGGGAATCGAAAGTCTTCACGGATCGGTATTCTTTCACGTCGGTGTCCAGCGGAAACAATTCGGTCACAGTTCGAGGAGTCACACGGCCCAAGCTCGCTGGACGTCGTCGGCCGTGAGACCGACGAGACCGTCACGAATGGTGTACCCGGGACCCGGCGGCACCGTGATCTCGGAGGGAACCACCAGGACGGGGCATCCTGCAGTGTGCGCGGACAGTGAGCCAGTAGGAGAATCCTCCACCGCGAGGCAGGCTGCGGCGTCCAACCCGAGCAGTGCGGCCCCGCGCAGGTACGGTGCCGGATGCGGTTTGCCGCTGTCCACCTCGTCGCCGGTGACCGTGATGTCGAAGTATTCGCGCCCCAGTGTCTCCAGCGCCCGCTCGACCAGCCCACGTTCGGTGTTGGTGACCAGACCGGTGGACAGGCCCATCTCCCGCACCAGTGCGAGAGCGTCCTTGGCACCGGGTCGCCAAGGAATGCCCTCGGCGAACAGGTCGCCGACTCGGGTCGTCAACCACTCGCGACCGTGGATCAGGTGCTCTTCGGTGACCTCGACCGATGCGTGGGTCAGCACCTTGCGCAAGGCATCCCACATCGAATTTCCGAGGGTGCTCTCACGCACCTCGGCGCTGAGCTCCGTACCGAGACTGCGGGAGTACTCGCCGATGGCGACGTCCCAGATCTTCTCCGAGTCGAGCAGCGTGCCGTCCATGTCCCACAGGACACCCTGCAGGTGATGTGCACTAGACATTGAAGTACTTGGCCTCCGGGTGGTGCAGAACGAACGCGTCGGTCGACTGTTCGGGATGGAGTTGCAGCTCCTCGGAGAGCTTCACACCGATTCTCTCGGGCTCGAGCAGAGCAGCAAGCTTGATCCGGTCCTCCAGATCGGGGCAGGCTCCGTAACCGAACGAGTAACGGGCACCTCGATATTCGAGCTTGAAGAACCCTTCGGCTTCGGTGGGATCCTCCGCGGCAACCGACTTACCGTCGGACAGTTTCAGTTCCTCGCGCACCCGGCGATGCCAGTATTCGGCCAACGCCTCGGTGAGCTGGACTCCGATTCCGTGCACCTCGAGATAGTCGCGGTACGAATCGGCAGCGAACAGCTCGTTCGCGAAGTCGGCAATGGGCTGGCCCATCGTCACCAGGTTCATCGGCAGTACGTCCACCTGGCCCGATTCACGCGCAGCCGAACGGGACCGAACGAAGTCCGAAATGCAGAGGAATCGGTCGCGGTGCTGTCGCGGGAACGTGAACCGGAAGCGTTCGGGGGCATCGGGTGCGGGCTCGGTGAGCACGACGACGTCGTCACCCTCCGATACCGCCGGGAAGTATCCGTACACCAGGGCGGCGTGCGCCAGGATCCCGTCCGTGCTCAACCGATCGAGCCAATACCGCAGGCGCGGTTTACCTTCCGATTCCACCAGGTCTTCGTAGGTGGCACCTTCGCCCTTGCGGACACCACGCAGTCCCCATTGCCCGAGGAACAGGGCACGCTCGTCGAGCAAGCCGGAGTAGTCGGCCAGGGACACTCCTCGAACGATGCGAGTACCCCAGAACGGCGGAACCGGAATGTCGATGTCGGCTGCGACGTCGGATCTTTCGGGTACCACGACGGGAGTCTCGGCGGCCTTGCGTTTCTCCGCGATTCGCTTGGACCGTTCGTGGCGTTCCTTGCGCTCGGCGGCCTTTTCCTTCGCCGCGAGTGCCTCGGGACTGTCGGGTGCCGGGCCGCCGCCGCGCTTGGTGGTCATGATGGTGTCCATCAAGCGCAGGCCCTCGAATGCGTCACGCGCATAGTGCACGTCGCCTTCGTAGACGTCCTGCAGGTCGTTCTCGACGTACGAACGGGTCAGTGCCGCTCCCCCGAGCAATACCGGGAACTGTTCCGCAACGCCCTTGGCGTTGAGCTCGATCAGGTTGTCCTTCATGACCACGGTCGACTTCACCAGCAGTCCGGACATGCCGATCACGTCGGCACGCTTGTCGATCGCAGCTTCGAGAATCGTCGAAATCGGTTGCTTGATACCGAGGTTGACGACTTCGTAGCCGTTGTTGCTCAGGATGATGTCGACTAGGTTCTTCCCGATGTCGTGCACATCGCCCTTGACGGTGCCGAGCACAATCCGGCCCTTGCCGTCGTCGTCGGTCGCTTCCATGTGCGGCTCGAGGTAGGCCACAGCAGCTTTCATCACCTCGGCGGACGCGAGCACGAACGGCAACTGCATCTGGCCGGAACCGAACAATTCACCGACTGTCTTCATGCCGGAGAGCAGCGTCTCGTTGATGATCTCGAGAGGCGGCTTCTCGGCCATCGCGGCATCGAGGTCCGTGTCCAGTCCGTTGCGTTCGCCGTCGACGATGCGGCGCTCGAGTCGCTCGAAGAGCGGTAGCCGGCCCAGTTCCTCGGCGCGCGATTCTCGTGCCGAGGCCGCGGACACACCCTCGAAGAGCTGCATGAGCTTCTGCAGTGGGTCGTACCCCTCGGATCGGCGGTCGTACACCAGATCCAGCGCCGTCTCGCGTTGCTCGTCGGGAATCTTGTTCATGGGCAGGATCTTCGACGCGTGCACGATGGCCGTGTCGAGACCGGCCTGAGTGCACTCGTGCAGGAAGACCGAGTTCAGCACCTGCCGTGCTGCCGGGTTGAGGCCGAAGGAGATGTTCGACAATCCGAGGGTGGTGTGCACCTTCGGGTACTTCTCCTTGAGCTGGCGAATGGCCTCGATGGTCTCGATGCCGTCGCGCCGCACCTCTTCCTGACCCGTCGAGATCGGGAAGGTGAGAGTGTCGACGATGATGTCCTCGTGGCGCAGGCCCCAGTTCTCGGTGATGTCGGTGATCAAACGGTCCGCGACACGCACCTTCCACTCGGCCGTACGGGCTTGGCCCTCTTCGTCGATGGTCAAGGCGACCACGGCGGCACCGTGTTCTTTGACCAGACGCATGATCTTCTGGAAGCGCGAATCGGGCCCGTCGCCGTCCTCGTAGTTGACGGAGTTGACGGCGCTGCGCCCACCGAGGTGCTCGAGGCCGGCCTCGAGGACGGCAGGCTCGGTCGAGTCGAGCATGATCGGCAACGTCGACGCGGTCGCCAATCTGCTGGCGAGCGCGGCCATGTCGGCGGCACCGTCGCGTCCGACGTAGTCGACGTTCAGGTCGAGCATGTGCGCGCCGTCGCGTGTCTGATCCTTGGCGATGTCGAGGCACTTCTCGTAATCCTCGGCCAACATCGCGTCGCGAAACGCCTTGGAGCCGTTGGAGTTCGTCCGCTCACCGATCATCAGGATGCTGGCGTCCTGCTCGAAGGGCACCGCGGAGTACAGCGACGAGACACCCGGCTCCGGGGCCGGCTGTCGTTCGAGTTTCGTGGCCCCGTGCACCATGTCGGCTACCTGACGAATGTGCTCGGGGGTGGTGCCGCAGCATCCACCGACGAGCGCCAGGCCGTACTCGCGGACGAATCCGCTCAGAGCCTCGGCCAATTCGGGGGCGGTCAGGGGGTACTCGGCACCCTTCGCTCCCAACGTGGGCAGCCCGGCGTTCGGCATCACCGACACCGGAATGCGCGAGTGCTTGGACAGATGGCGCAGATGCTCGCTCATCTCGGCCGGACCGGTGGCGCAGTTGAGACCGATCATGTCGATACCGAGCGGTTCCAGTGCCGTGAGCGCTGCACCGATCTCGCTGCCGACGAGCATCGCGCCGGTGGTCTCGACCGTCACGTGGGTGATGATGGGAATGCGGACGCCCAGCCTGTCCATCGCGTGCTGGCTGCCGATGATCGCGGCCTTCACCTGAAGCAAGTCCTGGCAGGTCTCCACCAGAATGGCATCGGCACCGCCGTCGATCATTCCCAGAGCGGCTTCGGTGTACGCGTCGCGCAGGCGGGCGAACGGGGCATGGCCGAGTGTGGGGAGCTTGGTACCGGGACCCATCGACCCGAGGACGTAACGGTCCATTCCGTCGCGGCCGGGACCCATCTCGTCGGCGGTCTCGCGGGCGAGCCGGGTGCCTTTCTCGGCCAACTCGCGGATTCGATCCTCGATGTCGTAATCGGCGAGGTTGGGCAGGTTGCATCCGAAGGTGTTCGTTTCCACGGCGTCCGCACCGGCCGCAAAGTACTCACGGTGAATCTCGCGCAGCACGTCTGGCCTGGTGGCGTTCAGAATCTCGTTGCATCCCTCGAGGCCGAGAAAGTCGTCGAGAGTGAGGTCGGCGTCCTGGAGCATCGTGCCCATCGCTCCGTCGCCGATGATGACGCGACGTGAAATCGCATCGAGCAGACCGGGCTTGTGTTGATCGGGCATCACTACAGAGTAGTGGGCACCGCAGTTCCATCGAGTCGTAGGCTGTCGTGGTGAGTCCCCGAAACCTCGATGATCAGTCCCCGCCCGACGACGGTACCGAAAAAACGGACAAATCAGGTGCCGACGCGGACATCCCTCTGGACGCCGCTTTGATCGAGGCCGTGCAGGATGCTGTGGCGAATGCCACAGATGCCGACGCCGATTACGACGAGGACGATCTGCTCGACGACATTCCTGAGCTGCGCTCGCCCATACTGGTCGCCGCGTTCGAGGGCTGGAACGATGCGGGCGACGCGGCCAGTGGTGCCGTAGAGCATCTCGAGCTGATCTGGGACGCCAGCCCGTTGGCCGAGCTCGACTCCGAGGACTACTACGACTACCAGGTCAACCGGCCGACCGTCCGCCAGGTGGATGGAGTCACCCGTGAGATCGAGTGGCCGTCGACCCGCTTGTCGGTGTGTTCACCGCCCGGCAGCGACCGTGATGTGGTTCTGCTGCGCGGTATCGAGCCGAACATGCGGTGGCGCAGCTTCTGCGACGACCTGCTCGAGTTCGTCGAACAACTGGGTGTCGAGACCGTCGTGATTCTCGGCGCTCTGCTGGCGGACACCCCACACACTCGTCCCGTCCCGGTGACGGGGACTGCGTACAGCACCGAGTCGGCCGAACAGTTCAACCTCGAGCAGACCCGCTACGAAGGGCCTACCGGCATCACCGGCGTGCTGCAGGACGAATGCGTCAAAGCCGGGGTTCCGGCCGTGTCGTTCTGGGCTGCCGTGCCCCACTACGTCTCACAGCCGCCGAACCCCAAGGCCACCGTCGCGCTGTTGCAGCGGGTCGAGGACGTACTCGACATCGAAGTGCCGCTCGGCGAGTTGCCCACCCAGGCCGAGGAATGGGAAGAGGCAGTCAACGAGATGACCAAGGAGGACGAGGAGATCAGCGAATACGTGCGCAGTCTCGAGGAGCGGGGCGACGCCGAGGTCGACATGTCCGACGCGATCGCCAAGATCGACGGCGACGCCATTGCCGCCGAGTTCGAGAAGTACCTCAGGCGCCGCGGGCCGGGCAATTTCGGTTTGTGACCCGAGCACACACGGTGAAATGCGGCCCGGTGAGGTCTTTCTGATGCCGACGTAACGTCACCGCAGCGGTGGCGTCACCCCGACACCGGAACCTCGTGGGTATGGCCAGCACACCTCGATTTCTGCAAGGCGTCTTCCCCTTCACCGGCAACGGTCTGGACAAGCCCGAGTTGGTGGACCCCAGTCTGAGTTTCGTCGTTCCCGAGGGGGTGTCGGCGCAGCCGCTCTACTTTCGCGGCGGAAATTCGAGCGACGAACTCGTCGTGGTGACGCTGTTGCGGGACGGCAGCCCGATGCGCATCTTTCCCATGGGTGCCAAGAGTGGGGTCAACATCCCGCTGCGGGTCGTCGAGGACGTGGATCCGGACACAGTTCTCGAGCTGGTGATCGCGGCCCCTGCCGGAACCAGCGGAGAGGTCGTCGTCGATTTCGGTCTGGTGCTCGTCTGATGGGTGGACGACGGCTGGTGGTGATCGGAAACGGAATGGCCGGTGCCAGAACGGTAGAGCAGATTCTCGAACGCGACGGCCGCGCCCAGTTCGACATCACCATGATCGGCGACGAACCGTACGGCAACTACAACCGAATCATGCTCTCGCACGTGTTGTCCGGTGAGGCCACCGTCGACGACGAGGATCTGATCCTCAACCCGATGAGTTGGTACAGCGAGAACGGGGTCGCTCTGCACGTGGGCGACCGAGCAGTGTCGCTCGATCGGTTCGCCAAGACGGTCGTGTGCGAGAGCGGCCGCTCGGTCGACTACGACGTGCTGATCATCGCCACCGGCAGCAACACGTTCTTCCCGAACATGGACGGTCTGCGCGAGTCCGACGGCAGGCTGGCACGCGGGGTCTTCGGCTTTCGAACGATCGCCGACACCAACGGCATGCTGCAGATGGCGCAGTCGCACGACGACGTCTCCGCCGTAGTGATCGGCGGCGGGCTTCTCGGACTCGAAGCAGCGTACGGCCTGCGCACGCAGGGCCTCGAGGTGAACGTGGTGCACTCCCCCGGCCACCTGATGAACCAGCAGCTCGACGAGCGCGGTGGACGAGTGTTGCGCAACAAGATCGAATCATTGGGCGTCGGCGTACACACCTCGAAGCGAACCACCTCGGTATTGCGGTCGGACGACGGTACCGTCACCGGAGTCGGATTCAACGACGGCACCTCGCTCGACGCAGACATGGTCGTCGTGACCGCGGGCATTCGCCCCAGCGTCGAGTTCGCACGTGCCGGCGGCCTGGTCATCGAACGCGGCATCGTCGTCGACGACCAATTGCGTTGCGAGGACGAAGGTTCGATCTATGCCGTCGGAGAATGCTGCCAGCATCGCGGTGAGGTCTACGGTCTGGTCGCGCCTCTGTGGGAGCAGGCCGCTGTCTTGGCCGACGTACTCACCGGGGCCAATCCTGCTGCGGCGTATCATGGTTCGCGTCTGAACACCAAGCTCAAGGTGGCCGGCGTCGACGTCGCGTCGATGGGTATCACCTCGCCCGAGCGTGACGACGACGAATTCGTGCAGTTCTACGAACCTCGCAGTGGCACCTACAAATCGGTCATCGTGCGAAACAACAAACTCGTCGGGGCCACACTGCTGGGCGACATCTCCAAGGCCAATTTTCTCACCCAGGCGTTCGACGAGAAGGTGCCGCTACCCGACGAGCGCATCAGCATGCTCTTCGACATGGGAACCCCCTCTGCGGCAACAGGAGCCGCCGAACTGGCCGACGACGTTCAGGTGTGCAACTGCAACGGTGTCACCAAGGGTGCCATCGTGGCCTGCGTACACGCCGGAGCCAAGAACCTGAGCGACGTGACGGCCGAGACCCGCGCAGGCAAAGGATGTGGGTCGTGCAAGGGGTTGGTGAAAGACATCATCGCCTGCGCAGCGGGCGGTGCCGTCGAGGCGGACCCGACCGCAGACCGGTACGTGGCGTGCATCGCGATGCCCAAACCGGAACTGATCGACGCCGTTCGCGCGCAGAACCTTCGAGCGGTCTCGCAGGTGTTCACGGCGCTGGCCACCGACGGCCGCGAGGACGCCGCCGCCAAGATGCCGTTGGCGTCACTGCTGCGGACCGTCTGGGGCCCGGATTGGGTGGACGAACGCGGCGCACTGTTCATCAACGACCGGGTTCACGCCAACATCCAACGCGACGGCACGTTCTCGGTGGTACCGCAGATGAAGGGTGGCGTCACCACCCCGGACCAGCTGCGCAAGATCGCCGACGTCGCAGACAAGTATCACGTTCCACTGGTCAAGGTCACCGGCGGACAGCGCATCGACCTGCTCGGAATCAAGAAGGAAGACCTGCCGAAGGTGTGGGGCGATCTGGACATGCCCTCGGGCTTCGCGTACGGCAAGAGCATGCGCACGGTGAAAACCTGTGTGGGCAGCGATTTCTGCCGCTTCGGTCTCGGGGACTCGACGGCACTGGGTATCGCGCTCGAAGAACGATTCCAGGGCCTCGAGACACCGGCGAAATTGAAGCTCGCGGTCGCCGGCTGCCCCCGCAACTGCTCCGAGGCACTGTGCAAGGACTTCGGCGTCGTCTCGGTGGGCGAGGACAAGTGGGAAATCTACGTCGGCGGCGCGGCAGGCGCACACATCCGCAAGGGCGATCTGCTCGCCACCGTGACCGGGGCCGAGGAGGTTCTGACCGTGGCAGGCCGATTCATTCAGCACTACCGCGAGAACGCCGACTGGCTCGAGCGAACGTACGCGTGGGTTCCGCGCCTCGGCGTCGAAGAACTGCAGAGCGTGCTGATCGACGACCGAGACGGCATCGTGGCCGGACTCGACGAGCGAATGCAGACATCGGTGGACGGCTACATCGACCCGTGGCAGGACCGAAACGCGCCCAAATCGCCCGCGCAATTCACGCCGTCGCTGCCGTTGCTCCCGCTGCCGCAGGTTCCGGTCCGATGAGCGTGCCGGTGGGGGCCGTCGAAGACCTGACGCCCGGTGAGGGACGGGCCTACGTAGTCGACGGCAAACAGGTCGCGGTATTCCTGCTCGCCGACGGTTCGGTGCGGGCAATGGACGCCATCTGCCCCCACCGGGGCGGACCGCTGGCCGACGGCCAGATCGATGGATCGGTGGTGGTGTGCCCACTGCATCAGTACGCCTTCTCCCTGGACAACGGCACCTGTCCGAGCGGCATCGACTCGGTGCGCACCTACCCCGCGGCGGTGATCGACGGAAAAGTGACCGTAGAACTCTGACCGGCACGGTTGAACAACCGCCGCACTTACCCCCTACCCTGTTCCAGTGAGCGAATCAGGTCAGGACGCACGGCTGGGAGTCGCCAACGCGTTCGTGGAGGAGGACCGACTCGGTCTGTTCTCGTTCGCCGTCGCCGAGAAGCGGTCCGAATACCTGGCAGTCCTGCGGGCGTTCGACACCGCTCGCGCGAACTACGTGGTGTTGCTGCACGCGGGTGACGTCGCGGATCTGATCGCTCGCAACCCCGGTCGACACGACTCGCTGACCACCCTCGACATCGCACCCCTGCTGGACCAACTCCACGCATGGGGCCTGCTCGAACGCAGTTACGACGGCACCCGGGCGGCGACGCTCGCCGAGTACCGCAACCGGCACTTCGTCTATCAGTTCGGTCAAGCCGGCTACAAGGCGTACCGGGCGGTCGAGGACGTGCTCGGTGCCCGCCTGGACGACGCCTCGCTCTCACGGCTGGTACTACCCGAGCTGCTGGCCGACATGCACGAGCTGGCCGAGGCGAACCGTCAGGCCGACGGAGACCGCATCTACCGCAAACTCAGTCGACTGGATTCGACGCTGTCGGAGATGGCGACCCGAGCCGCACATTTCTATCTGGTGTTGGGCGACCTGGTCCGCACCACCGAGATCACTCCCGAGTCCTTTCTCGTCCACAAGGACGCCTTGCTGACGCACATGCGCGAATTCAGTTCGGATCTCACCCGGTTCGCCCCGAAGTTGGCCGACGCCATAGCTCTCGTCGAGAGCACCGGCATCGACGAGCTCATCGAGCGTGCAGCGATCAGCGACGAGCGAGTATTTCTGTCCGTCGACGAACGGCGAGCTGACTGGACCGACCGATGGGCCGGACTGTCGCACTGGTTCGTCGCGGCAGAGTCCGAGCTGAGCGAATCCGAACGCCTCCGCGAGGGCACGATGAGTGCAATTGCTGCGGTGTTGTCGCTGCTGCGGCGCGTCACCGAGACCCGTAAGGGCGGTGTGAGTCGGGAGAGCCAACTCCGCCACCTGGCCGGCTGGTTCGCTGCCACTCCCACCGAGGACAGCGCGCATGCCCTGTTCCACGCCGTGTTCGGCCTCGGCCGGCCCAGGCACCTGTCGATGGTCCACCCCGACGCCGACATCATTTCCACCTCCCGATCATGGTGGGACGCACCACCGGTCGAGATCTCGCGCACGCTGGCCGAGACCGGACGCACTCCGACCCCCGGTGTTCCGGGACGGGTGCAGCGCAACGATGGCGGCATCAGACGGCTTCGCGAGCAGCAACTCGAGGCCCAGCGATCGCGCAGTACCGCGGCGCACTCCCTTGCTGCGGCCGGAGTCCACGACCGAATTCTGAACGAGCAGGAAACCGAGGTTCTGTTGAGCCTGCTCAATGCGGCACTGACGGCGCGAGTGCGCGTGAGTGGCCGCACTTCCGACTCGTCCGGATCGGACAGCGGTGTGCGCCTGACGCTCAGTGACAGCGACCGGTCCACGATCGTGCGGACCAGCCGAGGCCGACTGCATCTGGATCGGTTGTCTCTCGATGTCAGTGAGGTCGCTCGCCGATGAGAGCTCGCGAAATTTCGACCCTCGCATTGGATTCCTATCAGCGGGCAGCCCGGGTCGCACTGTCGAATCACCTGGTGACCACGACGTATCCCGACAGGATCGCTCTGCCTCTGTTGCGCAGATGGGCCACCGAGCTGCGTGAGGATCTGCTCGAACTGTTCGGATATCGCCTCGAGGTCACCGAGACCACGGCGCGCCTCTACCCGGTGATCGATCGACTCGACGACAGTCAACCCGCCAGAACAGCAACCGACAGAATTTTCGACCGACGTAGATACGCATATCTAGCGCTGGCATTGGCGGCCCTCGGCCGGGCGGGCAACCAGATCACCCTCTCGGAGCTCGCCGATCATGTTGCGGCAGAGGCGAGTCAGGTGGACGGCGTGGAGCTCACGACCGACCGCGCCAGCGACCGAGACGCCTTCGTCGACGCGATCGGATGGCTTGCGACGCGCGGTGCGATTGCATTGGCCGACGGCGACGCGACCGGTTGGGCCAACAATCCGTCCGCAGGCGAAGCCCTCTACGACATCGACCGACCCGTCGTCGTCGCGCTGTTCCGCCCACCTCGCGCCGTCCAGCATCTGCGTTCGATCCGGGGATTGTTGGCCGGTGCAGACGCCCCGGTGGATACCGAGGACTCCGAGATCGGAATGCACACCGACGCCGGGCGTGAAGCCGACCCGAAGGAGACGTTGCGGGCAGTACGACGAGCACTCGTCGAACAGCCCGTCGTCTACCAGGACGATCTCGATCGCGACGGCCGCGCCGCGTTGGCAGCGTCGCGTACGGTTGCCGATGTCGAGCTTCTCACCGGCCTGGTTGCCGAGCGCCGCTCGGAGGGTGTGGCACTGATCGACACGTCGGGTCGACTGTCGGACTACAGATTCCCCAGTACCGGCACCATCGCCCAGGTCGCGTTGCTGATCGCCGGTGAGATCTCGGATCGGGTGATCGATCCGGATGCACCGGCACTGCCGAGGTATTCGCTGCCCGACGGCGACAGCCTGATCGAGCAATTGGACGGTGCCATTCCCGACGGCGGGGTGTTCGGCGATCTCGCCGAGTTCGGATTCGGTTCCGATGCAACGGCATTCGACGATACGGAAGACAAGAAGCTGTATCCGTTGATCGAGGACAGTTGGTTGGTGACGGTCGTCGATGATCTCGTCGAACGGTTCGGTCGGACGTTCGCTGCTCAGTGGCAGACGGATCGGGACGGCCTACGGTTACGAGCAATTGCGCTGTTGCACCGACTTCGCCTGGTCCACTGCGTGTCCGGCGGTGTGCTGGTGCTTCCGGTGATCGCACGGTACCGCGACGTGATGGTCAGCGTGCGTGATCGGACCCCGCAGGACTCACTCTTCGGCACCGAACAAGCCCCCGATACCGATCCATCCGAAGTAGAGGCCTGAGTAGATGACCGCACACTCGACACGTTTTCGGCCGACGCGAGCAGGGATCGTCAACCTGTGGGACTACCGCGATCAGGAGTTCTCTTTCGCCGACGGTCGCCTGGTGCTTCGTGGGCCCAACGGATCCGGCAAGACCAAAGCACTCGAAGTACTGTTCCCGTTCGTCCTCGACGGTCGCATCGAACCGCGCCGACTCAATCCGTTCGCCGGCGAAGAGCGAACCATGAAGTCGAACCTGCTCTACCGCGGGCAGGAAAGCGCTCACTCGTACGTGTGGATGGAATTCGGTCGAGGGTCACGCGAAAACCCGGAATCGGTCACGGTCGGCATCGGCATGCGGGCAAGTCGTCAGAACGACAAGGTGACTCGGTGGTACTTCGTGGCCGACGGCCGAGTGGGCGTCGACTTTTCGTTGTTGGGCCCCGACGACCGGCCGTTGACGAAGAAGCAGTTGGCCGAGCAGCTCGGCAGTGATGCTCTCACCGATCGTCCGGTCGACTACCGCGCCGCGATCGATGCCCGGATGTTCGGTCTCGGCGCGCAACGTTACGACCAGTTGATCAATCTCATTCTGACACTGCGCCGCCCGCAGTTGGCCAAGAATCTCGATCCGAAGGGGCTCTCCCAGGCGCTGACCGACGGTCTGCGGCCCCTCGACGAGCAGCTGGTGCTCGAGGCGGCACGATCCTTCAGCGACATGGAGGAGGTGGGCCGTGCGTTGGAGGGGTTGGCCCAAGCCGATCAGGCGGCCAGGAATTTCGTTGCGGTGTACTCCAAATACCTTCGTGTACAGACACGTTCGGATGTCGAGCAAGTCTCGCGCCGGCTCGAGACCGTCACCCACGCGACCACGGCACATTTCGCGGCAGCGGCGTTGAAAGACCGTCGACTGCTGGAACGAGCGGCAGCGGAAACCCGCTTCGACGAGGCCGAGCGTGCCCTCGATCAGGCCGTTGCGGACCGCGAGACGCTGCAGCGCTCGAGCGCGTACGAGGGCAAGCAGCAGCTGGACGACTTGGCCGAATCTGCCGCGAAACTGGAGGTGTCGACGGCGCAGCAGGCCGATCGGGCACGCAAGGCACAAGCAGAACTGGAACAGCGCACGGCCGAGGCCGCTCGGGCGGACTCCGCACTCCGGGATTCCGTGGCCGGGGTGACCCGCGCGGAGGAAGAGCTGCAGACTGCGGCAGAGGACGCCGGCATCGTATGGACGCCGCTGCCGGGCACCGCTCGAAGCGATCAGATCAGTACTGCTCTCCGCGGTCACGCCGAGGAACGAGACGGTGACGTACGCGCGGTCCGTGAGGCGCTGGCGACCGTGGAGAAGGCGTCGACCGAGCGTACTCGCGCGGAGAAGGCCGCAACGAAGGCGCGGGATCTGCTCGAGACAGCCGCGGCGGCGGTCACCGAAGCCGAAGCGACCGTGGACCTCGAGAAGGCCCAGTTTGCTTCGGGACTTCGGGCGTGGTGGTCGAAGAACTCGTCGCTGTACTCCGCCGCGGGTATGAACTCCGCCGTGTTCGATGCTCTCGATGCAGCCTTGGCCGGCATCGGTGACGACGACGCCCCGAGTCTGGAATCGGTCCTCGCAGAACAGACCTCGGACGGTCTCGACGCGATACGTGCCCGGCAGGCGCAGGCACGCGTCGACGTCGCCGCACGCTCGGTCGAACTGAATGCGCTGCGCAACGAACTGTCCCGGGTACGAGCCGAGCACGACGACGCCCCGCCGCCCTTCGCGGCGCGGACCGACAGTCGTGCTGATCTCGCGGGTGCACCGCTGTGGCAACTGGTTCGGTTCGCCGACGCGGTCTCCCCTGCCGACGCGGCGGGAATCGAATCTGCGTTGCAGGCCGCCAATGTGCTCGACGGCTGGGTCCACCCGACCGCGGATTTTCCCTCGGGTGCCGACTCGGAGCAATATCTGTCGCCGCTACCCGAGACGTCGAGGCCGACCGGGGCAACGTTGGCGTCCGTTCTGGAACCCGAAACCGACACCGCCGTACCGGCGTCCCGTGTTCTCGATCTGCTCGAGTCCATTGCGCTGCACCAGGAGCCGAGCGGTCCCTCGGGCGGCGCCGCTGCGGTAGGTGTCGACGGCCGTTACTGGCAGGGTGTGCAGCGGGGTCGCCATGCCAAACCGGATGCCGAGTACATCGGCGCGACGGCGCGGGCGCGTCGGCGAGAACAACGCATCACCGAACTCGGCGGCGCGATCGATTCTGCAACCGCTGCACTCGAAACCGCGACGGCCGACGAGCTATCGGCACGCGAGCTGGTGCAGGCTCTGGGCGCGGCCGCCAAACAGCTCCCCCGCGTCTCGTCGATCGTCAAGGCACAACGCGCCGTCACGGCTGCGGCCGGCGCGCTCCGCACCTCGAAGGACGGGTCCGTGGGTGCCGACCGCGAATACGACCGGGCGATCGCGGACTTGTCCGCGAAAGAGAAACAACTGCGCACTGTCGCCGTCGCCCATCGCACCCCGCATGTCGGCCGCGATGTCGATGCCCTTGCGGCAGCGATTCGGCACTTCGAGCATCAAGGCGCTGCGGTCATCCGCAAGCGCAGTGACCACATGCGCGAGAGCGAGCGGGCGCGTGAAGCCACCAACCGCCTCGAAGAAGCGACCGGTCTGGCCGAGGAGCTCGCCGAGGAAGCTGCGATAGCCGACGAAAGCTATCGGCAACAGGTGCAGCGTCTGGAGTTGCTGAGCGAGAAACTCGGTGCGACGGCCGAGCAGATAAACACCGATCTCGACAACGCACGCGAGCGCATCGAGAAGTGCCGCGCCGAGCAACGAGCGGCCCGGAAAGCGGACAAGGAAGCCGGCGAGGCGATCGGCAAGGCCGAGGGTGCCTGCAACACGGCACTGGAAAGCCTGCGCGCCGCCCTCACCGAAACACTGAGCGATGCCGTACGCCTTGCGCCGTACGCCCGCAAGGACCTGCTGGGCATCCTCGGCATCCACGAGACGTACGCCTGGCCCGCCAGCGACTCGGCGTGGCTGACTGTCGAACAGATCCTGTACCGGGTTCAACAGGCCGACGGCCCGGACGACGATGTTCCGGTGCTGCCACCGGTGGTGCGCGCGTTGCATTCGGCACTCGACGAGGCGACGTCGTCGGTGAAAGTGAGTGACTCGAGCCGCAAGTCGACTCGGACCGCACTGACGAGTGCGCTACAGGAGTTCGACTCGCAACTGGCGGCGTCGGGTCAGGACTACCGTTTGCAGTGGGATGCGCCGGACGGCTTGACGGTGGTACGCGTCCAGGACGAGCAGGGTTATTCGTCGGTCGGAGATTTCGCCGACCGCATCGGTTCGGCCAGAGCCGACCAGGAACTGCTGCTGACCGAGCAGGAACGCCGGATACTCGAGGATGCCCTGCTGACCGGGTTGGCACAGCAGATCCACGAGCGCACCGTCGACGCACGCGAGTTGATCGCGCAGATGTCTGCCGAGATGAAGCAACGCCGTATGTCCTCGGGCAATACGATCGGCGTGCACTGGGTTCTCGCGGACAACCTCGACGACGGGGCGCGCGCGGTGTCCAAGTTGCTGGACCGCGACGCCGCGGCCTTGAACCAGGACGACCTGGCCGCGATGCGCGCCCACTTCGCGTCGGAGATTCGGATCGCCCGTGCCGCCCATCCGGAACGGTCGTACCCCGAGATCCTCTCGGCGACATTGGACTACCGCCGCTGGCGGGTGTTCGCCTTCACGCTCATCAGCGGGGACGGCAACGAGGATCGCCTGACCGTCGCCCGGCACAGTGCACTTTCCGGCGGTGAACAGTCGGTGTCGCTGCACTTGCCGCTGTTCGCGGCGGCGCACGTGATGCTGTCGTCCGCCGATCCGCATTCCCCTCGCCTGCTCGCACTCGACGAGGCGTTCGCCGGCGTCGATGACAACGGCCGAAGCGAATTGCTCGGCCTGAGTGTGCAATTCGACCTGGACCTGTTCATGACCGGCTACGACCTGTGGATCACCTACGCGGACGTCCCCGGTTGCGCGCACTACGATTTGGCGCACTCGACCGCGGAGAACACCGTGAGTGCAGCACTTCTGGTGTGGGAGAACGGTGAACTGTTCGCCGAACACGACGGCACCGACCTTGCGGCCGCCCTCGGATCACCGTTGACACGCCGGGTACCGACTCGAACCGAAGGTGGGCTGGAGTTTGACCGCTGACAGCGAGTGGCGAGGCAGCGCAGAATTGGCTGCGCTGCTGGACGCTGCGCGAAAGAAGCTGGAGTCCAACTGGCTTCGAGTCGGCGGCAACATCACCGTCGATCTGAGTGATGCCCCGGAACTGTGGCGCCTGTGCAGTGCGATCTCTCGGTCCAACTCGAGTCTGCATTCTCGGGCTCGGAGCACCAAGCTCGACCTGGAACGGTTCGACGTGTGGCTGAGCCAACCGCTCAACGGCGGCGTCGGTCTGATCGACACCCTCACCGAGCAGGCGCCGTTGCAGGACAAGAAGCGCATCGCAGCCGACAAAGCTCAGGTTCGCGCCGATGCACTGGATCGAGCGCGTGAGATGCTCGGCGGTGGTGCCGATCGCGAGTGGATCGAACATTGGATCGCGTCGCTGCTCAATCAGGACGGCACCCTCGGCGGGCGTGTCGCCGTGGACTCGCTCGCGGTGGCAACACAGGTTCTGGTGTTGCTCCCGGTGGACGGGATGTCGCTCACCGAGCTGGCAGAACTTGCCACCGGTGATACCAAGGCCCTCACGGGCGGCGGTGCGCCGAAGCTGGTTCTCGACGCATTGTCGTTGCGCGAGAACGTGCCTCGGCCCGTCGACCCGGTGGGGATCAGGGCCTTGTGGGAGACGGCGGGCGTCTCGGTCGACTCGGTGTCGAGCCGAGTACTGGTTCTCGGCTACCGCGTCGCAGAGACCCACACCGTAGCTCGCTGGCTCAACGAAGCAGCCGACGAGGGCGTGCCCTTTCCCGTCACCGTGGACATGCTCTCGCGCGGGACGCTCACCAACACCTCGTCCACCGTGTTCGTCTGCGAGAACATCGCGGTGCTCGCCGCCGCGGCCCGCGCGCTCGGCTCGAACAGCGCGAGCCTGATCTGCACGGACGGCCAGGCCTCCGCCGCGGTACATCGACTACTGGCATCGCGTTCTCGCGGCACCGTCATCCGCTGGCGCGCCGACTTCGACTGGGCCGGACTACTGATGGTGAAGCGAGCTGTGCAGCGTTACGACGCGTCGCCGTGGTCGATGGGCGCCGAGGAATACCGACACGCGCTCGACGCCCGGAACTCGGAACCGCTGAAGGGGCAACCGACGGACAGTCCCTGGGACCCGGAACTGTCTGCGGCGCTTCGTGATTCGGGCCGAGCGGTCATGGAAGAGCGACTGATCCCGGATCTGCTGACCGATCTTCGTATCCACCCCGCGACTTAACGCAGCGGAACTCCGAGCAGGGCGTCGACTGCATCGGCGAAGGCAGCGGGTGCTCCCGCATCCGATCCGCCCCGCTCGACGGCGAAACTCGCCCACGCGTCGAGAGCATCGAGCGCCTTGGGTGTGTCGAGATCGTCGGCCAGGTGCTGCCGGAGCCGGGTGATCACGTCGTCGGCCGACGCCGCGGTCTCGAGCGCTGCTGCTCGACGCCACAGCGCGAGCCGAGTGTGCGCCCGCTCGAGGACCTCGTCCGACCAGGGCCGATCCTGGCGGTAGTGACCGGCCAGCAGGCCGAGTCGTACGGCTGCCGGGTCGACGTTCTCCGCGCGCAGCTTCGAAACGAAGACCAGGTTGCCGCGGCTCTTGGACATCTTCTCGCCGCCGAGACCGATCATCCCGGTGTGCACGTAGTGCCGGGCGAAGCGAGGGTCACCGGTGGCCGCCTCCGCGTGGGCCGCCGAAAATTCGTGGTGCGGGAAGATCAGATCGCTCCCGCCGCCCTGGATATCGAAACCCGATCCGATCCGATTGAGGGCGATGGCCGCGCATTCGACGTGCCAGCCGGGCCGACCGGGACCCCACGGCGACGGCCAGGACGGCTCGCCCGGTCGCACTGCGCGCCACAGCAGGGCGTCGAGTGGATCGTGCTTGCCCGCTCGATCGGGATCGCCGCCGCGCTCGGCGAAGAACGTGTCCATCGTGGGGCGGTCGTAACCGGACTCGTAGCCGAATTGCTCGGTGGCGTCCGCGCGGAAGTAGACGTCGGGGTACTCGGGGTCGTCGACGACGTAGGCGGCACCCGACGCAACCAGTTTCTCCACCAGTTCGACGACCTCGTCCACGGACTCCACTGCTCCGATGTAGTCGCGCGGCGCAATCACGCGCAGCGCCTCCATGTCGGCGCGAAACAGTTCGATCTCTCGGGCCCCCAGGTCGCGCCAGTCCTCACCGTCACGATTCGCACGCTCGAACAGCGGATCGTCGACGTCCGTGACGTTCTGTACGTAATGCACGTCGGTGCCGGCGTCGCGCCAGAGGCGGTTGATCAGGTCGAACGTGAGGTACGTGGCGGCGTGCCCGAGATGGGTGGCGTCGTACGGGGTGATGCCACAGACGTACATCCGAGCGGTCGATCCCGGGGTCACGGGACGGACTTGACGGTCGGCGGTGTCGAACAATCGAAGAGCTGGACCCTGTCCTGGAATCGTCGGGATCTCCGGGCTCGACCAAGAATGCATGCAGCCGAGCCTATCCGAGCCCGATCAGAAGGCGGGCCAGGGTATCGGTCTGCTCGAACGTGGCTCCGGCATGACCGGTCGCGCAATCAGTGCTTGCGCCCGATCGAGGACCGCGACCGTTTCTGCCAGGGTGATCTTGTCGGCCAATTTCGGTGCGATGACGGTATCGAACGTCTCGACGAATCGCACCACATCGGCCATCAACGCATCGTCCACCGCCTGGCCGGCCCATCCCCACAGCACGGTGCGCAGCTTGTTCTCGGAGTGCAGGCAAATGCCGTGATCGACTCCGTACACATATCCGTCGAGACCTTCGAGCGCGTGACCGCCCTTGCGATCGGCGTTGTTGAGGATCACGTCGAGTACCGCCATGCGTTGCAGCCGAGGATCGTCGGCGTGAATCAGCGAGATCTCTTCTCCGTCGCCGTCGTACGCCTGCAGCACCGGAATCCATCCGGTCGGCACGAGGTCGGGTCGACAGATGTCGACGAGGTCGATCCGGCCCTCGGCGTGCACCTCGGGCGTGTCGATCCATTTCTGCACCATTCCGGGTCCGAACGGCCCGTCTCGCAGAATCGTCGGCGGTATCACACCCCAGCCGAGTGCCTCGGAGACCTCGTAGGACGCGACCTCACGACCGGCCAAGGTGCCGTCGGGAAAGTCCCAGAGCGGCACTTCCCCACGCACGGGCTTGTAGACGCATCGGACGGCGGCATCACCCTCGCCTGCCTCGCAGACCAGCGTGGCGTTGCTTGCCGACACCACCCGACCCACGATCGTGAGCTCGCCGGTCTCCATGGTTTCGCGACCCTCGAAGGGAGGCAGGTCGACGGTCAAGACTCGTCGACCTCGGTCACCGGGCCGAACGTCGCGCCGCGGCGATATCCGTTGGTTCTGATGCAGACGTGCCCCTCGGGTGCCAGTGGCTGACCGCACAACGGACACGGAGCTCGACCGGCTGCGATCACACGTTCGGATCGGACAGCGAATTCGCGAGCCTGAACCGGGGTCAGGAACACGCGGACGGCATCGGGGCCTTCGTCGGTGTCGTCGAGGACGACCGACTCGTCCACCTCGACCTCACTGACAGCCAACAGTTCCACTACGACAGCATTGGCGTCGGCGTCCCAGCCCAGCCCCATGGTGCCGACCCTGAACTCGGTGTCGATCGGAGTCAGCAGCGGGCTGGTGTCGACCGCCTCCGTCTCCTCGGCCGGTACATCGGCTCCGAATCTGCGGTGCACTTCTTCGAGCAGAAGTCCCACCCGGTCGGCCAGGACCTGCACCTGCTGCTTCTCCAATGCGACCGACACCACTCGGGCGTCGTGCACCGCCTGCAGAAAGAACGTTCGGTCGCCCGGTTCACCAACGGTCCCGGCAACGAAACGATCAGGGGTGCGGAAAACGTGTATTGCGCGCGGCATTGCACCTCCTAACGACTGAAAACAGCTACGCGAAACAAATCGCGGAACCTTCATTATCGGTCAGATATCGACCACGGACGGTATTGCGTGCACTCCAGCCTGCCACCGATCTGTGCTCCCGTGCCGAATCGACCGCCCTAGCTGCCCGCTCCGCCGCCGACGACCGCGTCGGACGAGCTCGAAACATCGGATTCGGACGAGCTCGGCTCCTCTGCCTTGGGAACGAATCCACTCAGATCCGACCCGGTGTCGTTGGTCCGCAGCACGAACGGCCGCGTCGAGGTGTAGCGCACGACGCTGATCGATGCCGGGTCGGCGACGATGCGCTGGAACGAATCCAGATGGGCACCCATCGCGTCCGAGATCACCGACTTGATCACATCGCCGTGCGAGCACGCGACCCACAGCACGTCTCTGCCGTGCTGCGCGGCCAAGCGGGCATCGTGCTCGCGCACCGCCTGCACTGCGCGCTGCTGTACCGTCGCCAGGCCTTCACCCTCGGGGAAGACAGCCGCCGATGGATGCTGCTGAACCACCTTCCACAACGGCTCGGCCAGCAATTCCTTGATGGTCCGGCCGGTCCACTGCCCGTAATCGACCTCGACGATTCTGTCCTCGACCGTCGGCGTCAACCCCAACCGCGCGGCCAGCGGTTCCACGGTCTGCGCGCACCGCACCAACGGAGAGCGCACGATATCCACGATCGGCAGCTCCCCGAGCCGCTCCGCAACCGCCTGGGCCTGCTCGCGGCCGCGGTCGTCGAGCTCCACCCCTTCGCTCCGACCCGCGAGCGTGCCCGCAGTGTTCGACGTCGAGCGACCGTGCCGGAGCAAGATGACTGTCATTGGACCGAGCCTAACGAGGAGGGCTTCACGTAGCGGATACGACCCCGCCCGCCAACAAACCGAGCACTACCACTCCGAGAACGATGCGGTACCCGACGAACCAGTACAGCGAATGGTTCGCGACGAACTTGAGCAGCCAGGCAATCGAGGCATACCCGAGGCCGAAGGCGATGATCGTGGCCACCAGCAACTGCGGGCCCGATGCGGCCAGGCCGGTACCGACCGGCTCGAAGGCGTCGGGCAGCGAGAACAATCCGGACGCGGTGACCGCAGGAATCGCGAGCAGGAACGAAAACCGCACTGCTGCTTCGCGTTCGAGGCCGAGGAACAGCCCGGCGCTCGTCGTTGCGCCGGAGCGGGACACCCCCGGGATCAACGCCAGGCACTGCGCCAGGCCCATGACTATGCCGTCGCGGGTGGTCAGCTTCTCGATCGGACGTTCCTTCCGGCCGACCTTCTCCGCGACCGCGATGACGATGGCGAACGCGATGAGCATGAATGCGATGAGATACAGGTTTCGAGCACCGGTGCGGATCTGATCCTTGAAGAGCAACCCCAGAACCCCGATGGGAATGGTGGCGATGATCACGTACCACCCCATCCGATAATCGAGTCCGCGTCGGTCCTTCTTCGTCAATCCGACGAACCAGGCCCTGATGATTCTGACGATGTCGCGCCAGAAGAACAGCAGCACAGCAGCTTCGGTACCCAGTTGCGTCACCGCGGTGAACGAGGCACCGGCGTCCTCGTTCCAGAACACTCCGGACACGATGCGAAGGTGGCCCGACGAGGAAATGGGGAGAAATTCCGTCAGGCCCTGCACGGCACCGAGGATGATCGCCTGCAGCCACGTCATGTCGATCACGAGGCGTCACCCTCCGCGATCGGTGTAGACGAACTGTTCCCTACCGATAGGCGGCCGACGGCCCGCGCCCTGAATTCGCGATTCACGCGCACGACCGTACCCGGCGCGACCGGTTGGTACCGAGCCGAACGACGCGGCGCGGCACTTTCGCAGACTGCGGCGCGGCGCACTACTGTGCACTGGCGGCAGTGCAGTTGGACACCGACGATCAATCGCAGAAGGACGTTCGGCACATATGAAGCAGAGATCGGTCGGCACCAGCGGCCTTCGAGTCTCCCGGCTGGGGCTCGGCACTCTCGGATGGGGCAGTGGAACCGACGGTGACGATGCTGCAGCACAGTTGTCGGCATTTGCCGAGGCCGGTGGCACCTTGGTCGACACCTCCCCGGCGTACGGTGACGGCCGCGCGCAACGGGTACTCGCCGAGTTGCTCGACGATGTGGTTCCCCGGCACGAACTGGTGATCAGCAGTGCAGCGGGGCTGAGCCCGCGCCACGGCCGGTACCACGTCGACTGCTCCAGGCGAGGACTCCTCGGGCAGCTGGACGCCACGCTGCGCGAACTCGGAACGGACTATCTCGACTTGTGGCAGGTGGCGGCCTGGGACCCGATGACGCCGGTCGACGAGGTCGCTGCCACGCTCGATTACGCCGTCACCAGCGGACGGGTGCGCTACACCGGTGCCCGTGGCTACCTCGGTTGGCAACTGGCGACGGCCGCGGGGGCCGCCGATACCGGCCGGATCGTGGCCACCCAGGCCGAGTATTCCCTGCTGGCCCGCGGGATCGAGGACGAGCTGGTTCCCGCCGCACATCACCACGGCATCGGCGTGCTGGCGGCGATTCCCCTCGCGGGTGGCGTGCTGACAGGTAAGTACCGCAACGGAATTCCCGCCGACTCCCGCGGTGCCGACGAGCTGCACGCCGAGTCCGTGCTGTCCTACCTGACCGATTCAGCTGTCAGCATCGTCGATGCTGCCGTCACCGCTGCCGACGGGCTCGCGACCTCTCCCCTGGTCGTCGCACTCGCGTGGGCTCGAGATCGCCCGGGCGTGAGCAGCGCTATCGTCGGCGCCCGCGACCTCGCCCAATTGATGGGTGCCTTGATGGCCGAGGAACTCGAACTGCCGTCGGCGATCGCATCCGCGCTCGACGACGTCAGTGCCTGAACATCCGAATCGGTCCGACACCCAACCCCGAGCGGCCTGAACATCGGACAGGCTAACCTTCGGTGGTGATTGTCGAACGCCTCGCGGTCGTGCTCGTCGTCGCCGCAGTGTCGGTTGCCTGCTCGGCAACTATGCCCGAGACCTCCAGCGGCACCATCGGTCCCCGCACCGCCGTCGTCGACGACCCCGATCCGGAACCTGTCGCCGACAACCCGGCTGCGGTGCTACCTGTCACCGTGACCGGTTTCGACGGTGTCGCCGTCACGGTGACGGACAACAGCCGCATCGTCGCTGCCGATCAGTACGGCACGCTGGCCGAGACGGTCTTCGCCCTCGGGCTCGGCGACAATCTGGTCGGACGTGACACCTCGGCGGCGTTTCCCGCGGCGCAGGACGTACCCGATGTCACTCCCACCGGTCACTCGTTGAGTGCCGAGGGAATTCTGGAGCTCGCGCCCACCGTCGTACTCACCGACACCAGCATCGGTCCGCGCGCAGTACAGGACCAGATCCGTGCTGCAGGAATTCCCGTCGTGTACTTCGACCCCACCCGTACGTTGGCCGGCGTGACAACCCAGATCGAAGCAGTGGCAGCAGCGTTGGGGGTGTCCGACGCCGGACGCGCCCTCGCCGAACGGACGAAGACCGAGATCGCGGCAGCGACCGACGACGCACCGACACCGGGCGTAGCGCCGAAGATCGCGTTTCTGTACATGCGCGGTCCGGCGATCAAGATGCTCGCCGGACCCGGCTCGGGTGCGGACGCGTTGATCGAGGCTCTCGGAGCGAGAGACGCCGGTGTCGAATCCGGTCTGACCGAGCAGTTCGTGCCGGTGACGAGCGAGGCGCTGATCGCTGCGGCACCCGACGTGATTCTGATGATGACGAAAGGCCTCCAATCCATCGGCGGTATCGATGGACTGGTGCAGATTCCAGGTATTGCACAGACGCCGGCCGGTCGAGAACGCCGCGTGGTGGACATGGACGACGGCACAGTTCTCAGTTTCGGCCCGAATACCGGCAAAGTACTGCGGGCGTTGGCCGGAGCCGTCTACGACCCGCCGTCATGACCGAGACCGCACCGGCCGGAGCTCGGACGAAAGCGAGCAGGGTCGTCGCGACGTTCGGCGCAGCGGTCGTACTGCTGATTGCTCTGGCGCTGATCTCGGCCGTCGTCGGCCAAGTGCCGACCTCGCCGTGGGAAGTCCTGGGCAGTCTCGCCCATCGAGCCGGACTCGACATCGGACCGCTACCCGCTCATCCCAGCGGGGAGGTGACGCTGTGGCAGGTCCGCTTTCCACGATTGACCCTCGCGGTGTTCGTCGGCGCGTGTCTCGGGTGCGCGGGCGCCCTGCTGCAGGGTGTGTTCGCAAATCCGTTGGCCGAGCCCGGTGTCGTGGGGGTGTCCTCGGGAGCAGCCGTCGGTGCCAGTTCGGTCATCGTCCTCGGCGGCAGCTTCGCCGGGGTCTGGAGTGTGGCATCGGCCGCGTTCGTCGGCGGATTGATCACCACGATCGCGGTGTATCTGCTGGCGCGCAACGCGGGCCGCACCGAAGTGGTCACCCTCATTCTCACCGGAGTCGCGGTCAACGCCTTCGCCGGCGGGGTGATCGCATTCTTCACCTTCGTCGCCAGTCCCGCCGCCAGGGATCAGATCGTGTTCTGGCAACTCGGGTCTCTCGCGGGTGCAACGTGGCAATCGGTGGCTGTGGTCGCCCCACTGGCGGTGCTCGGAATCGGGGCGTCGATGGTGATCGCTCGCCGACTCGATCTGTTGGCGCTCGGGGAGAATGTCGCGCGTCATCTCGGCGTGAACGTCGAACGTCTCCGTCAGTTCGCCATCGTGATCGTTGCCGTGCTCGTCGCCTCGGGTGTCGCGTTCACCGGAATCATTCTGTTCGTGGGCCTGGTCGTTCCGCATGCGATGCGCATGATGCTGGGCCCGGCGCACCGCATCCTCATTCCGGCCAGCGCGCTCGCGGGTGCCGTGGTGTTGCTCGGTGCCGACCTCGTCACGCGCACCCTCGTCGCGAACGTTGACCTGCCGCTCGGCATGGTGACCTCCCTGACCGGGGCACCGTTCTTCTTCTGGCTGCTTCGACGCACGCGCGCTCGCCAAGGTGGATGGGCGTGATGCGGCGGTTCGGCAGGTCGCACAACGAGGTTCCCGATGCCCCGATGCCGGGCTCCACCACGATTCTCGTTCGCGGGGTCAGCGCGCGACTGGGCGAGAGAACGGTGCTCGCCGACATCGATCTCGATGTCGTCGCCGGTGAAATCCTGGTGCTCGTCGGACCCAACGGCGCAGGAAAGTCGACGTTGCTCTCCATCCTGTCGGGTGACACCCAGCCCGCAACCGGATCGGTGGTGATGACGTCGGAGTCGTCCAACCCACACGAACGCCGGCCGTACCGGTCCGTCGATCTGGCCAGACGACGCGCGGTACTGCCGCAGCACCACACTGTCGGGTTCGCGTTCACGGCCGGTCAGGTGGTTCGTATGGGCCGAGCCCCGTGGGCGGGAACGTACGAGGCGCGCAACGACGATGCTCGGGTCGAATCTGCACTGGCGTCCTGCGACGTCTCGGGCTTCGCGCATCGGCCGTTCGCATCGTTGTCCGGTGGCGAACAGGCGCGAGTTGCGTTGGCTCGGGTCATCGCTCAGGACACCGCCACGATCCTGCTGGACGAACCCACCGCCGCACTCGACCTCGGACATCAGGAGTCCGTCATGGCGGTGGTGCGCTCACTCGCGGCGCAGGGCCGAGCCGTCGTCGTCGTGTTGCACGATCTGACTCTCGCAGCGGCATACGCCGATCGCGTCGCAATACTGGACTCGGGTTCACTGGTTGCCCTGGGTCCGCCGCGAGAGGTGCTGACCGCAGCCGGACTCGCCGCCGTGTACCGCCACCCCGTCGACGTCTTCGACCACCCCGACACCGGTGAGCAACTGGTGGTTCCCCGTCGAGTCAGAAACCTTCCAACACGGAATTGACCCGACTGAGGAAGGCTCGGACGGCCGTCGTATCGCGCTGTGATGCATCGGACAACTGCTGTGCATGTGCAACCGCGTCACGAACCACCCCGACGATGCTGCGTTCGTCGGTCAGATCGACCTCGGTGACCGAGTGTTCGGCAACAGCGTCGACCTCGGACGGGTCGGGTACCGGGGATTGCATGTCGGCCCGGTAGATCGCCACGTACAACGTGCTGCGATGCACTCGAAACGCGAACGCGCGACCGTCGTCGGTCCGGCCGAAACCGTTCGCATGCGTTCCGGCATTCACTTCCTCGACGACGAAGTGTGCTTCCTCGGATTCCACGTCCACTCCCATGTCGTGTACTCCCCTCGGACGATCACGCTACCGCTTGTCCCGGCACCGCCGCTCGTCACCCGATCCGACGCCGTCGATTTCGCCGAGATCGACGCACGCTGGTACAGATGTGGCATCGCCACAACAGGGCAGCGTCACCAAGGAAGTAGGTTCGGTTCCATGCGAACACCGTCGGCTCGTACGGTTCGAGTGGCAGTTGCATCCGCGCTCGCCGTGGTCACAATGATGTCGGCAAGTGGGTGCTCGAGCGACGACGAGAATGCCGACGAGATATCCGTCGAACCGTTGCCACCGGCCCAGTCCCCCGCGACAACCGAGACCCCGGCCGGCGACGTCACCGACTTCGCGCCCGTCAGCGGGCTCGTCTACGACCCCGTCGATCGCACGCTCGCGGCGCTGACCGACTCCTCCACCTCGGTGAGCTTGTTGCGCGAGGGCGCGTCGACCGAGCCGCAAGTGATCGCCTTGGGCTCGGCTGGGGCGCAACTGGTAGCGGGGCGGGATTCGAGCGTCCTGGTACCCATGAACGGCTCGCTCGCACGGATCGATATCGCGGACGGGAAGCGTACCGATCTGGCCCTGGAATCGAATGCCCTGTCGGCGGCCGACTTGCCCGACGGTACGACGGCCGTCGGCGACGACACCGGCACGATCTCACTCCTCGACGCGAGTGGACAGGTGACCGGAACGGTATCCGGGGGAAGCGTCACCTCGGCCGACGCGTTGGCCAGTACGCCGAAAGGCGTCTCGGTTCTCGATCGCAGGCAGACATCGGTGACCGATCTCGATCTCGACGACGGCACCCTCGGCGTCGCGCTGCGGGCCGGCGAAGGTGCTGCCGGCATGACCAGCGACGAATTCGGCCGACTCCTGGTCACCGATTCGACCGGCACGGAGTTGCTCGTCTTCACCTCGCACGACCTGCTGATGCGTCAGCGGTTTCCGGTCGGGTCGCAGCCCTGGGCGATCGCATACGATGAACAGTCCGGCGTCGCGTGGGTGACTCTGCCCGCCCTCAACGAAGTGGTCGGATACACACTCGATACCGGAATTCCGGTCGAGACACAGCGGTTGGCAACTGTGCGGCAGCCGAATTCGATCGCCGTCGACCAAAATACGGGTGACCTGTACATCGGATCGGCAACCGGTGACGGGCTGCAGCGAATTCCTTCCGCAGGTCGTTGATCCGGGCAGGAACGACCCTGGAGTAAGCAGAGGAGGCACGTGAACGCTCACGAGAGCTCGAAGCCGGGCAGAGCCAAGATGCCCGTCGGATGGGAAGTATCGCCCTCCGACGATTGGGAGTACGTTCCGCTTCGGTTGCCCCCGGATGTCACCCGGGTCACGGCGTCGATGCGACTGGCGATCCAGGCCGAGTTCGGTGGCTGGGAATTGTCGCGGGTTCGCCTGTACACCGACGGCAGCAGGCGGGTACTGCTCAAGCGCAAGAAGACTGCGCATCACGTCCCGGAGCCCGGAATCTGATCGACTCGGCAGTACTGTTCGACCCCAGTAGAAGGTGTACATCGGCATGTCTGCCGAGCCGGATCGATCGGAAAGAAGAACCGTGGGAGACCGCCTGTACCGCGCCCTGTTGCGCCTGATGTTCCTCGTGCCCCCGGAGCGGATACACCATCTTGCCTTCGGAGTGCTGCGCGCGGTTGCGGTGATTCCGCCCCTTCGCGTCCTGGCCGAGAAGCTGTTCGTCGTCCGGGACCCGCGGCTTCGTACGACCGTGTTCGGCGTCGACTTCCCGGCTCCTCTGGGTCTGGCGGCCGGGTTCGACAAGAATGCCGACGGCGTCGACGCCTGGGAACCCGTCGGGTTCGGGTTTGCCGAGATCGGCACCGTGACTGCGCAGGGCCAGCCCGGCAATCCCACGCCGCGACTGTTCCGGTTGCCCCTCGATCGCGCCATCGTCAACCGTATGGGCTTCAACAACCACGGTGCCGCACACGCAGCCGACCGAGTGCGTTCCAGGCGCACGCGGATACCCATCGGGGCCAACATCGGCAAGACGAAGATCGTCGATCCGGCCGGTGCTGCCGCGGACTACACGGCCAGCGCCGAGCTCCTCGGGCCCTTGGCGGATTTCGTCGTCGTCAACGTCAGCTCCCCCAACACCCCTGGCCTGCGGGACCTTCAAGCCGTCGAGTCTCTGCGGCCGATTCTGGTCGCGGTGCAATCGGTGGTGACGGTGCCGGTGCTGGTCAAGATTGCCCCAGACCTCTCCGACGAGGACATCGACGCCGTCGCCGATCTGGCCGTCGAGCTCGGTCTCGACGGCATCGTCGCCACGAACACGACGATCTCCCGCGCGGGCCTTCGGACCGACGCAGAGCTGGTCGCCGGAATGGGAGCAGGCGGACTGTCCGGCGCACCGTTGGCGGACCGATCGCTCGAGGTGTTGCGGCGTCTGTACCGACGCGTCGGGAACCGACTGGCCCTGATCTCGGTCGGCGGGATCGAAACGGAGTCGCAAGCGTGGGAGCGCATCACCGCCGGCGCTTCACTGGTCCAGGGTTACACCGGCTTCATCTACGGCGGTCCGCTCTGGATCAAGGGCATTCATCGGGGGCTGTCGGCGCGACTGAGGGAGAACGGGTTCACCACCATCGCAGACGCGGTGGGTTCGGCGAACAAGCTCTGAGAGCCGATTTGGGCGCGCGTTGCGCGTAGCCGGAGCCACGCACAACGCGCACGACCGAATCGAGCTCAGGCCTCGTAGATTCCGGTGATGACCGCACGGCCGATGGCGTGCGAGAACAGATTGAACCCGAGGTAGGCGGGGGTCGCCGTCTCGTCCACTTCGAGACGCTCGACGTCCACTGCATGGACCGCGATGAAGTAGCGATGCGGTCCGTGACCGGCAGGCGGCGCTGCACCGATGTACCGGAAAAGGCCCGCGTCGTTCTTCAGCGTCACCGCTGTGCTGGGCACTCCCGTTCCGCCGTCGTCGCCCGCACCCGAGACCAACGACGTCGTCCCCACGGGGATGTTCGCCACTGCCCAGTGCCAGAACCCGGACGCCGTGGGTGCGTCGGGGTCGTAGACGGTGACAGCGAAGCTCTTGGTGCCCTCGGGAAAGCCGGACCAGGACAGCTGCGGGGAGTTGTCGTGCCCACCGGCTCCCATGATCCCGCTGACCTGCTGAGCGGCCAACGTCTGGCCGTCCTCGACGTCCTCGGAGGTCAACTCGAAGGACGGTAGGTCCGGAAGCGAATCGTATGGGTTGTACGCCACGGTGTTTCCTTTCGTGTCAGCTGTGCATCAAGAAGTGTTCGAGTACCTGTGTACCGAACTCCAACGACTCCACGGGTACTCGTTCGTCGATGCCGTGAAACAACGCCGCGAAATCCAGTTCCGGCGGGAGCTTCAACGGAGCGAATCCGAAGCACCGAATCCCTATGCGCGCGAACGCTTTCGCATCCGTACCGCCCGAGAGCATGTAGGGCACGGTTCGACCGTTCGGATCGTGCGCGAGGACCGCCTCGTTCATCGCGTCCACGAGATCACCGTCGAACGTGGTCTCGTACGGTTCGAGCTTGGTGATCCACTCGCGCTCGACGTTCGGGCCGATCAAGTCGTCGACTTCCTTCTCGAACGCTGCCTGCCGTCCGGGCAGTACCCGGCAGTCCACCACGGCGGTCGCCGTCTGCGGAATCACATTGGCCTTGTAGCCGGCCGAGAGCATCGTGGGGTTCGCGGTATCGCGCAGGGTGGCCCCGACGATTCGGGCGATGCTGCCGAGCTTGAGCAAGGTGCCGTCGAGATCCGGCGACGTGGGGTCGAAGTCCAGTCCGGATTCCTCGGACACCGCGGCCAGGAACTGGGACACCGATTCGGTGAGGACCAACGGGAACGTGTGATTGCCCAGTTTCGCCACGGCCTCGGCAAGATACGTCACGGCATTGTCCTCGTGCAGGAACGATCCGTGGCCGGCCCGAGCCTTCGCGGTGAGCCGCATCCACGCCAGGCTCTTCTCTGCGGTCTCGACCATGTACAACCGCTTCTCGGTACCGTCCGGCCGAGCGACCGTCAACGAGAATCCGCCGACCTCCCCGACTGCCTCGGTGACGCCCTCGAACAGATCGGGGCGATTGTCGACCAGCCAGTGCGATCCGTACTTGCCGCCCGCCTCCTCGTCGGCGAGAAACGCGAACAGGATGTCGCGGGGCGGAACCGTGCCGTTCGACTTGAACTGGCGAGCCAGCGCCAGTGCCATGCCGACCATGTCCTTCATGTCGACCGCACCACGACCCCAGACGTACCCGTCCTCGACGGCACCGGAAAACGGATGCACACTCCAGTCGGCCGGCTCGGCCGGCACGACGTCCAAATGACCGTGCACCAACAGGGCACCGCGCGAGGAGTCTGCTCCGCGCAGCCAGGCGAACACGTTGCCGCGACCCGGAGCGCCGGATTCGACGTACTCGGTCTCGTACCCCACCTCCTCGAGCTTGCTCGCCACCCACTCGGCGCATTCCTTCTCGCCGACCGTGGTCTCGAGTTCTCCGGTGTTCGACGTGTCGAACCGAATGAGGGAACTGACCAGATCCACGACTTCGTCGAGGGCGACGGTGGGGTTGTCAGGGGTGCGATGTCCGGGGTTGCTCACTTCGTTGGGCACACCGTTGTTCCTACCACCAGAATCGGCCGCGGGCATCACACCGATTGGCTTCAGGCATGAACTGACGTGCGGATTTGGGTTATCGGGAACCCGTCGGATAATCTTACGCAGCGCACAGCGGCCGGCTGTGAAAGCAAGCCGAAAACATGCGACACCAGTCGCGCAGGTCCGAGTGGCGGAATGGCAGACGCGCTAGCTTGAGGTGCTAGTGTCCTATTAACGGACGTGGGGGTTCAAGTCCCCCCTCGGACACCGTCTGAAAGATGTAGTCAGACAAGATTTTTCAAAGATCTGAGTTGAGACAGACGAAACGGACCCTGATTCTTCGGAATCGGGGTCTTTTTCGTTGTTCACTCGCTTCGTTCGGCTCGACGGGGCAGACGCTAGGAGACTGACGATGGACTCGATCGACCGGACCGATCTTCAGACGTGCCTGCGGGTGCTGCAGCAGGCCGCAGAGCTGGACAAGAATCATCCTGATTCCATTGCGGTCCAACGTGCATCCGGGGCGATGTTCAAAGATCTCAAGCGTGCTCGACGCGTCGCCGCGCGCAATGCCGTCAACGCCGCCGACCGTGCCGTCGTCGCGGCCACCGCAACCGGATCGCCCGACCGCATCGACGACGAGACCGCGGGTCTGTCGCTCACCTCGCGCGCCGAGGGTGACATCGCAGGCACCTTGATCAAGGCTCGCCCCTGCTACATCTGCAAGCAGCGATACACCGATGTCGATTCGTTCTATCACCAGCTGTGCCCCGAGTGCGCGGCCCTCAACCGCGGTAAGCGCAACGCTCGGACCGACCTGTCGGGACGACGTGCACTGTTGACCGGTGGCCGAGCGAAGATCGGGATGTACATCGCGCTTCGACTGCTGCGCGACGGTGCCCACACGACCATCACCACCCGCTTCCCCAACGATGCGGTGCGGCGATTCGCCGCGATGGACGACAGTGACCAATGGCTCCATCGTCTGCGCGTCGTCGGTATCGACCTACGAGATCCGGCACAGGTTGTCGCTCTTGCGGATTCGGTGGCGGCCGAGGGACCGCTCGACATTCTCATCAACAACGCTGCACAAACCGTCAAGCGCTCCCCCGGCTCGTACAGCGCGCTGGCCGACGCCGAAGCCGAACCGCTACCCGCGGCACTGACCAACGGTGCCGGGCCGGAACGGATCACGTTCGGCAAGACCAGCGATGCCCATCCAGCGTCGTTGGCCAGTTCGTTGCCGGCCACGGCGATCGGTGGTCAGCAGGTCTCGGCGACTTTGAGTGCGGACGACGTCGCATCCCTGGCCATGGTCGCGGGTTCGGTGACGGCCGAGCGTATCGAGAACGGACTGGCGATCGACGCCGGTGGTCTGGTGCCCGATCTCGCCGAGACCAACAGTTGGATCCACACCGTCGAACAGGTCGACCCGGTGGAGCTGCTCGAAGTGCAGCTGTGCAATTCCGTTGCCCCGTTCATCCTGGTCTCGCGTCTACGCGGAGCAATGGAGGCCTCGGCGGCACGGCGCAAGTACGTGGTGAACGTCTCGGCCATGGAAGGGCAGTTCGGGCGCGCGTACAAGGGCGCCGGGCACCCCCACACGAACATGGCCAAGGCGGCTCTGAACATGCTGACGCGTACCAGCGCGAAAGAGATGTCGGCCAGCGGAATTCTGATGACTGCCGTCGACACCGGCTGGATCACCGACGAGCGTCCTCATCCCACCAAGATGCGGCTTGCCGACGAGGGATTCCACGCTCCACTCGATCTGGTGGACGGTGCGGCTCGGGTGTACGACCCGATCGTGCAGGGTGAACTCGGAACCGATCTGTACGGCGCGTTCCTCAAGGATTACCAGCCGTCGCCCTGGTGATGTGGTCTCGCCCGACACACGATCCTCGCGTGCGTCCCCCCGCGCCGATGCGGGCTGCGATACTCGAAGGCCGAAGCTGTTTCGCGTCAGCGGACGGCCATTCAGACGCACCGATAGGCGGGCACCATGGGCGAGGACGTCGAGCGTCGTAAGTTCACCAGGCAGGATCGGCACGAGTTTCGACAGAAAGTTCAGGACTGTCTCGATGCCCTGGCGATAATGCTGGCCGACGAAACCTTCCACGTCGGCGAGCCGCAGATCGGCATGGAGATCGAGCTCAATCTCGTCGACGAGGACATGGCACCCTCGATGGCCAACGCGGCCGTGCTCGACGCCATCGCCGATCCCGACTATCAGACCGAGCTCGGCCAGTTCAACATCGAGATCAACGTAGATCCTCGGCCGTTGCGAGGTGGTTCCATCGCGGAACTGGAAACCGATCTACGACGCTCGCTGAACGCAGCGGACGAACGCGCGCGCACGTCGGGCAGCCGTCTTGCCATGATCGGCATGCTCCCGACGCTGACGAAGGAACACTTCGAGCATCGATGGCTGTCGGCGAATCCGCGATACGACCTACTGAACCAGCAGATCTTCGCTGCCCGCGGCGAGGACATCGAGCTCAAGATCGCGGGCGTTCGTCTGCCCGGGGCCGCGGCTGCAGAAGATCTCGATATCGTGACCGACACCATTTTGCCCGAGGCGGCGTGCACCTCTGTTCAACTGCACCTGCAAGTTGCCCCCGACGAGTTCGCGTCGTATTGGAATGCAGCGCAGGCATTGTCGGGGGTGCAGGTGGCTCTCGCCGCGAACTCGCCGTTCCTCGCCGGGCGTGCACTGTGGCTCGAGACTCGCATTCCGTTGTTCGAGCAGGCCACCGATACGAGGCCGCAGGAGCTCAAGAACCAGGGAGTTCGCCCGCGAGTGTGGTTCGGGGAACGGTGGATCACCTCGATCTTCGACCTGTTCGAGGAGAACTCTCGCTACTTCCCGGCCCTGCTCCCGGTATGCAGCGACGAGGATCCGAAAGCCGCTCTGGCGCAGGGTGATACACCGTCGCTCTCGGAACTGCGGATGCACAACGGAACGGTGTACCGGTGGAACCGGCCGATCTACGATCGGTCCGGCGACGGGCACCACATTCGGCTCGAGAACCGCGTTCTGCCGGCCGGACCGTCAGTCGTCGACACTCTCGCCGATGCCGCGTTCTATTACGGCACCGTGCGGGCTCTGGCGGATGCCGATCGACCGCTGTGGTCGCAGATGTCGTTCGATGCTGCCGAGGAGAACGTGCACTCCGCAGCGCGCGGCGGGTTCGATTCCATGCTCTACTGGCCGGAGGTCGGCTGGGTGAGTCCACAGGAACTGGTACTGCGTCGGTTGCTTCCGATGGCCGAGGCCGGTCTCGCCGCGTACGGAGTCGATTCTGCCGTGCGTGATCGCTATCTGGGCGTCATCGAGGCACGGTGCCTGGCCAAGCAGTCGGGGTCGGGTTGGCAGCGGCACGCCGTGGTCGCCCGTGAACGCGCCGGCGATGACCGCCGGCAGGCTCTCGCCGGGATGCTGGGTGACTACGTCGACCGGATGGACTCGGGAGAGCCGGTGCACACCTGGACGCACTGACGGTTCGCGTTAGTGTCGTAACCATGACTACGTCTGATTCGGATTCCACCGCAGGCCCCGACCGCACCCACGACATCGTCGTCTACGGCGTCACCGGATTCGTGGGGAAATTGACGGCGAAGTACCTCGCCGAACACGCGCCCGCCGACACTCGTATCGCACTGGCAGGCAGGTCCACCTCCCGTATCGAGGCAGCCCGAAAAGAATTAGGTCCCACCGCACAGCACTGGCCCGTGATCGAAGCCGACGCCGCGGATACCGCTGCGCTGCGAGCCATGGCCGAATCGACCCGCGTCGTCATCACCACGGTCGGCCCGTATGCCAAGTACGGCCTGCCGCTGGCAACTGCGTGCGCCGAAGCCGGAACCGACTATGTCGACCTCACCGGTGAGGTGCTCTTCGCCCGCGAGAGCATCGACACCAACCACGAGATCGCGCAGCGCACCGGGGCCAGGATCGTCCACTCGTGCGGATTCGACTCGGTGCCGTCCGACATCGGAGTCCACGCTCTCTACGAGGCGGTGACTGCGGACAACGCCGGTGAACTGACCGACACGACGCTCGTGGTCACGTCGATGTCGGGCGGTGTCAGCGGCGGTACCGTCGACTCGCTGAGAGGCCAGATCGAGGCCATGAAAAAGGACAAGCGGGCCCGCCGGATCGCCGCTCGACCGTACTCGCTCAGTCCGGACCGAGGTCTCGAGCCGCAGCTCGGCCGGCAACTCGACACCGTGTTGGTCGACGGAAAAAAGATCGACCCCAGCCTGCGCGGATGGAAGGCACCGTTCGTGATGGCCTCGTACAACACGCGAGTGGTGCGGCGTAGCAACGCACTTCGAGACTGGGCCTACGGCAAGCAGTTCCGCTACAGCGAAGTGATGAGCGTCGGGTCGTCGTTCGCCAGCCCGGTCCTCGCCGGAGCGATCTCGGCGGGATTGCTGGTCGGCGTGTCCGCCATGACCGTGCTGCCGGGCAAGGTTCTCGACCGCATCTTGCCCAAACCGGGAACCGGACCGAGCGAGAAGGCCCGTGAGAAGGGGCATTTCACCGTCGACCTGTACACCCTGACCACCTCGGGCGCTCGGTATCGGGCACGGGTGAAGGCGTCGGGCGACCCCGGCTACAAGGCCACGGCGATCATGCTCGCGGAGTCGGCCCTCGCGCTGGTTCTCGGCGGCGACGCCCTGCCGAAGGCCAGCGGAGTTCTCACTCCTGCTACCGCGATGGGCGACGTGCTCGTCGACCGTCTCAACGCAGCCGGCATGGAGATCTGGGCCAAGCGGAACTGATTCAGGGAGCGACCGGACGCAACCACGCGTCCGGTCGCGGCACCGGGCCCATCAGCCCCGGTCCCGTCAGCCCCGTCCTGTCAGCGCCGACGCCTCGGTGTACAGCTCCTTGGCTTCCTCGGTCGAATCCACCTGTGGGGGCGATCCGTCGAGCGGCTGGGTCGCCGACTCACGCAGGAACCCGACGGCGACCAGACCGATGACGCCGCTGAGGATCAGATAGTAGGCCGGGATCATGTTGCTGCCGGTGGAGCTGACCAGCGCCGAAGTGACCAGCGGCGTGGTGCCGCCGAAGATCGACACCGACAGGTTGAACCCGATCGACAGTGCCGCATAGCGCACCCGAGTCGGAAACAGTGCAGGCAACGTCGAAGCACTGGGCGCCGCGAAGCACGCCAACACCACTCCCAGCAGCAAACAGGCGACCAGAGGTCCGATCCACCCGGTTTGCTGGATGAGGAGGAAGCACGGAATGGCCAGCACGATCTGTCCGATCGCACCGAACACGAATACCGGTTTGCGGCCGATTCTGTCCGTCAGCCGTCCGACGGCCACGATGATGGACACGACCACGACCATCGCGGACAGGACCAACAGATCGGCACTGAGTTGGCTGCGACCGACGACCTCGGTGAAGTAGGTGGGCAGGTACGAGGTCACCATGTAGTTGGTGACGTTGTACAGCAACACGATTCCCATACAGATCAGCAGGGCTTTCCAATGGGCCGTGAATATTTTCCCGATCGAGCTGCGGCCGGTCTCCTGTGCCTTGACCTTGGAATCGTGCTCGTCGAGTTGCTTGCGGAAGGCCGGGGTGTCCTCCAGCTTGAGGCGCAGGTACAAACCGATGATTCCCATCGGCCCGGCGATGAAGAACGGTATGCGCCAGCCCCATTCGATCATCGTGGCGTCGCCCAGTACCGCATTCAAGATCGTGACCAGTCCGGACCCCATCGCATATCCGACGAAGGTTCCGAAGTCGAGCCAGCTGCCGAGGAAACCGCGACGCTTGTCGGGTGAGTATTCGGCGATGAACGTCGTGGCACCGCCGTATTCACCACCGGTGGAGAATCCCTGAACCAGGCGGGCGACGAGCAGCAAAATGGGAGCCCAGATTCCGATGGAGGCGTAGCTGGGAATCAGGCCGACGGCCAGGGTGCCGATCGACATCATGATCATGGTGGCGGCCAACACCTTCTGGCGTCCGATCCGGTCGCCGAGGGGGCCGAAGAAGAGGCCACCGAGTGGCCGGACGATGAACGCTGCCGCGAACGTGGCGAAGGTGGAGAGCAACTGCACCGCGGGTGACGCGTCGGGGTAGAACACCTTGCCCAGCGTCGCGGCCAGATAGCCGTACACACCGAAGTCGAACCATTCCATCGTGTTGCCCAGCGCCGCTGCAGACACGGCGCGCTTGAGCATGGGTTGGTCGACGACCGTGATGCTGTCCTCCGACATCGCGGGCTTCCGACGCATACGTGTGAAGAATGCGTCACGCCGCAGACGCTGGACGTGGCGCTGGCCCCATTTCGGGATCTGGGGTGACGACTCGGGCGATTCTGGATCTTGCGCAACCGTCATTGCAGCAACGTTAGCGAGCGCAATGACCAGCGGACAACTGCCGAACGGACATAGATGAGCGAGCGAGTACATTCCCCCAGGTAGGAGCCGGTCGATCGAATTCTGGCCGCTACCTTGACAATCGGTGCAATAACCGCAATCCGGACAGGCGGGCTCGACGTGCTCGATGACGGCCCACCGCCACCTGGCACGATGGACTCATGCCAACCCACGACTACGCCCTCGCCGTGAGCTGGACCGGTAATCGCGGACGCGGAACGGCGAACGCAACCGCATACGACCGCGATCATCTGGTCACGGCACCCGGTAAACCCGATCTCTCGGCCAGTTCCGACCCGAGCTTTCGGGGCGATGCGGAGCGGTGGAATCCCGAGGAACTACTCGTGGCGTCACTGTCGAGCTGCCACATGCTGTGGTACCTCGGACTCGCTGCCGCGTCGAACGTGATCGTCACCGGCTACGTCGACTCCCCCATCGGCGTGATGACCGAGCAATCCGACGGGTCCGGGCAGTTCGTCGAGGTAACCCTGAGCCCGATGGTGACGGTCGCCGAGTCGTCGATGGTGACCCGCGCGGACGAACTCCACGCCGACGCCGCCGCAAAGTGCTTCATCGCCCGATCGGTCAACTTCCCGGTCCGCCACAATCCGACAACGCAGGTGGACGCATGACCGTACCGATGATCGTCGACGTCGACACCGGGATCGACGACTCGCTGGCACTGCTCTACCTGCTGGCCAGCGAGGAGGCCGAGATCCTGGGCATAGCGTCCACCGCAGGCAACGTGCCGGTGAATCAGGTCGCCGCGAACAACCTGGCCTGGCTCGATCTGTGCGGCGCGGCCGACATCGAGGTCTCGCTGGGCGCTCAGGTGCCCTTGGTGGCACCCCTGATGACCACCGAGGACACCCACGGACCGCAGGGCATCGGCTATGCGGAACTGCCGGTGTCGACGCGGGCACTCTCGCAGCGCGACGCCACCACGATGTGGATCGAGTTGGTTCGATCGCGACCGGGTGAGATCACCGGTCTCGTCACCGGTCCGTTGACCAATCTCGCTCTCGCACTTCGCCGCGATCCCGAGCTGCCACGACTGCTGAAGCGATTGGTGTTGATGGGTGGCGCATTCCAGCACCAGGGCAACACGACGCCGACGAGCGAGTGGAACATCGCAGTGGACCCCGAGGCTGCCGCCGAGGTCTTCGCTGCTTTCTCCGAACTACCCGCGGAGCGAGCACCGATCGTCTGCGCGCTCGACATCACCGAGACCATCGAGATGACACCCGAGCACATTCGTCGTCTGAGTGAACGCGCCGAAAGCGTTCCGGCCGAACTGATCTCGTCGACGGATGCGCCGGGTGCACGATCGACCGCATCGAACCCGATCGTTCGCCACTTCTCGGACGCTGTGCGCTTCTACTTCGAATTCCACCGCGACCACGATCAGGGCTTTCTGGCTCACATGCACGATCCCTTCGCGGCCGCGGTCGCACTGGATTCTAGTATCGCCACCTACCGGCACGCGACCGTGGATGTCGAGCTGATCGGAACCCTCACTCGCGGAACGACAGTGGCGGATTGGCGTGGGATGTGGGGCAGGGATGCCAACGCTGCCATCGCGACGCACACCGACCCGGAGGCGTTCTTCGATCGCTTGATCGACCGCGTCGGCGCTCTGGCCGCCCGGCTCTACCCCGCAGAAGGACCAGATTCAGGAATCGAACGCGTCGAGTAGTTCCTGTGCGGCAAGCGCGGCGGTCAGGGAGCCGTCGCGCACCCGCGCCTCGACGTCGCCGCGGATCGCCTTGACGGTGGAGTTCTGCGCCAGTCGACGCAGTAGCTGATCGTTCACCATCGTCCACGTCCAGTCGACCTGTTGCTTGCGACGCTTCTCCGCGAATTCGCCTGCGTCACGGAGCACTTGCTGGTGACGCAGCACCGTGTTCCAGAACTCGTCGAGTCCGGTGCCTTCGATGGCGCTCATCGTCAGTACCGGAGGCTTCCAGATGGCGTCGTGGGGGTAGATCAGCCGCAGCGCGCCCGCCAACTCACGCGCCGCGTTCTTCGCGTCGGTGGCATGCTTGCCGTCGGCCTTGTTGACAGCCACCAGATCGGCCAACTCGAGGACACCCTTCTTGATGCCCTGCAGCTGATCACCGGTGCGCGCGAGCGTCAGGAACGTGAAGCAGTCGACCATGTTGGCCACCGTGACCTCGGATTGCCCGACGCCCACCGTCTCGACGAGAATGACATCGAACCCGGCCGCCTCGAGCAGGACGATCGTCTCTCGGGTCGCGCGGGCTACTCCGCCGAGCGTCCCCGAGGTCGGCGACGGTCGGATGTACGCGTTTTCCTGCACCGCCAGACGCGACATACGGGTTTTGTCACCCAGGATCGAACCACCGGTCCGGGTCGACGACGGATCGACCGCCAGCACGGCGACCCGATGGCCCTGTTCGATCAACCGCATTCCGAGCGCATCGATGAACGTCGATTTGCCCACTCCCGGCACTCCGGTGATGCCCACCCGGTGGGACCCACCTGCGTCGGGCAGGACTCGGAGCAACAATTGCTGCGCCAGGTCCCGATGATCCGCTCGGGTGGACTCGACCAATGTGATCGCCCGGGCCAGACCGGAACGCTCGTTGGCCCGGACCGATTCGGCCACTGCATCGATATCGATGGTGCGGCCCCTGTTCGAGGAACTCGAGTTGTCGTTCGCAGCACCCATGTTCAGGCGTTGGCCTCGCGGGGTGCGTGTCCGAGCGCAACCGACAACTTCTCCACCAGCCCGATCGCGGCATCGGCGATCACGGTGCCGGGAGGGAAGATCGCTGCGGCACCAGCCGCATACAGCTCGTCGAAGTCGCCGGGCGGGATGACTCCGCCGACGACGATCATGATGTCGCTGCGGCCGACGTCGGCCAACGCCTGACGCAGGGCAGGCACCAGCGTCAGGTGGCCTGCGGCCAGAGACGACACGCCGACCACGTGGACGTCGTTGTCGGCGGCCTGTCGGGCCACCTCCTCCGGCGTCTGGAACAGCGGGCCGACGTCGACGTCGAAGCCGATGTCCGCAAATGCAGTTGCGATCACCTTCTGTCCGCGATCGTGTCCGTCCTGGCCCATCTTGCAGACCAGAACACGGGGCCTGCGGCCCTCGTCCTCGGCGAACTGCTCGACCAGCGTGGTGGCGCGGGTGATGTTGTCCGATTTACCTGCCTCGTCGCGGTACACACCACTGATTGTCCGGATTTCGGCCTGGTGGCGCCCGTAGACCTTCTCCAGGGCGTCGGAGATCTCCCCGACGGTGGCCATCTTGCGGGCGGCATCGATGGCGAGAGCGAGCAGATTGTTCTCCATGCCAGGCTGGTCCGACGCCGCCGCCCGGGTCAGGTTGGCCAGTGCCGCCTCGACCTCGGCGGTGTCTCGCTCGGCCCGCAGTCGCTCGAGCTTCTCGATCTGCTCTCGCCGCACCTTCGAGTTCTCGACCTTGAGCACCTCGATTGTGTCCGGCTCGTCGGGCACGTACTTGTTGACGCCCACCAGCGGCTGGCGTCCGGAATCGATACGCGCCTGGGTGCGCGCCGCCGCTTCCTCGATACGCAGCTTCGGGATTCCCTCTCCGATGGCCTGCGCCATGCCGCCCGCTTCTTCGACCTCGGCGATGTGTGCGCGAGCGCGGTTCGCGAGCTGATGGGTGAGCCACTCGACGTAGTGCGAGCCACCCCACGGGTCGATCGGCCGCACGGTGTTGGATTCCTGCGCGATGAGCAGCTGGGTGTTGCGCGCGATCCGGGCCGAGAAGTCGGTCGGCAGCGCCAATGCTTCGTCGAGCGCGTTGGTGTGCAGGGACTGTGTATGGCCCTGGGTCGCGGCCATGGCTTCGACGCAGGTACGCGCGACGTTGTTGAACACGTCCTGTGCCGTCAGCGACCAACCCGACGTCTGTGAATGCGTGCGCAGCGAACGAGATTTGGCACTCTTGGGCTCGAACTGCTGAACGAGCTCGGCCCAGAGCAGACGACCGGCACGCAGCTTGGCGACCTCCATGAAGAAGTTCATTCCGATGGCCCAGAAGAAGGACAGTCGCGGTGCGAACGTGTCGATGTCCATGCCTGCGTCCAGACCGGCCCGGATGTACTCGACACCGTCGGCAAGGGTGTAGGCGAGTTCGAGATCGGCTGTGGCACCGGCTTCTTGGATGTGGTAGCCGGAGATGGAGATCGAGTTGTACTTGGGCATCTTCTCGCTGGTGTACGCGAAGATGTCCGAGATGATGCGCATCGACGGTTTCGGCGGGTAGATGTAGGTGTTGCGCACCATGAACTCTTTGAGAATGTCGTTCTGAATGGTGCCCGCGAGCTTCTCCGGCCCGACGCCCTGCTCCTCGGCCGCCGCGACGTACAGCGCCAGAATCGGCAGCACGGCGCCGTTCATCGTCATCGAGACAGAGACGCTGCCGAGGTCGATGCCGTCGAACAGTTGCCGCATGTCGTAGATGGAATCGATGGCCACTCCGGCCATTCCGACGTCGCCCTGCACCCGTGGGTGATCGGAGTCGTAGCCCCGGTGGGTGGCGAGGTCGAAAGCGACCGACAGGCCCTTCTGGCCGGCCGCGAGGTTGCGGCGGTAGAAGGCGTTGGATTCGGCTGCGGTGGAGAAGCCTGCGTACTGACGAATGGTCCACGGCTGGTTGACGTACATCGTGGGATACGGTCCGCGCAGAAACGGCGGGGCACCCGGGTAGCTGTGCAGCGGATAGCCTTCGGCCTCTGCTGCGTCACGATCCGCCTCGGTGAACACCGGCTTGACGTCGATGCCCTCGGGGGTGGACCACACCACCTGCTCGGGTGTGTAGAAGTTGGCCTTTGCGCCCTGTTCCACGTGCGCGGCCACGTCCTCGGCCGACGGCGGCGACGGCGTCGGCTCGTCGGGATCGATCAGTGGTACATCGGCGAAACTGCCGATGGTGTGCGAGGTTCGGTTCGCGTCGGTACTCACTTCGAGGCTCCCAGCGTGTCGAGAAGTTCGGTCAGCACAGCGACGGCGTCGACCTTGGCGGTCAGGAATCCATCGGGACGAGACGTGCCTTCGATGCCGGCGAAGACCTTCTCGGGCCCGGCCAGCAGAACCTGCGAAACACCTGCGGCGCGCGCTGCGTCGACGGCAGTGGACGCCTCGTCGGCGTATCTCTTGTCGGTTCCGCACACCACGGAAATCGCAGCACCGGACGCCTCGACTGCTGCGGAGATTCCGTCCACCGTCAGCGGACCCGGGTTGATCGCCTCGATTCCGCCCGAGGCCAGCAGGTTCGATGCGAACGTCGTTCGGACGTTGTGCTCGGCGACGCTTCCCAGCGGTATCAGGAGCACGGTGGGCCGTGAATCATGTTCGGCGAGAAAAGCATCCGATCTATCGCGGAGCGTTTCGAAAGCCCGACCGTATCGGTACACCGAACCCTGCCGGGCTGTTTGCTCGGGCGTCAGCGGAGCCTCGGCCAGGTTGGGAAATTCGTTGACACCGGTCAGCGGGGTGAGCCGGTGGGCGATGTCGGAATCGCGCTCGGCGCGAGTCTTCTCTATCGCCGCCACGAGCGAACCGTCGTCGACGGCCGCGCGGAATCCACCCGACGCTTCGACGGTCTGGAAGAACTCCCAGGCCTTCGCGGCGACCGCTGCCGTCAGTTCCTCGATGTACCAGGACCCCGCGCCGGGATCCAGCACCCGGCCGAGATGGGCTTCTTCGAGCAGAAGCAGTTGAGTGTTCCTGGCTATGCGGGCGGCGAATGTCTTCGACACCCCCGCTGCTCCCCCGTCGAGCGCGGCATCGAACGGCAGCACCGTCACCGCGTCCGCACCGCCCACTCCGGCACCGAACGACGCGAGGGTGGTCCGCAGCATGTTCACCCACGGATCTCGTTGCGACATCATCGCTTCCGAGGTCACCGCATGCTGTGGCGCATCACCGGCGTCCGGCGCTCCGCATACCTGCGCGACGCGCGCCCACAGCGTGCGAGCGGCCCGGAACTTGGCGATGGTCTGGAACTGGTCGTCCGTGGCGGCGAACCGGAATTCGATCTGGCGAAGAGCATCCGAGACGCCGACACCCGCGTTCGTCATGGACCGGACGTACTCGAGACCTGCCGCGATCGACGCACCGAGTTCTTGGGCGTCGCCGGAGCCGAGATTGTGGAACACGGTGCCGTCGACGGTAAACGTTCGGACGGTCTCGGCGCGGCCGATCGACCGGCGGACCAGCTCGAGCGCCTCGGTCATCTCGATCGATTCGGCTTCGCTCAACTGTGCTGTGAGGGTGGACACCCCGAGTCGAATGTCGACTGCGGCGCGATCGTCGATGTCGGCCGATTCGAGAATCGAGAACAACGCGGCGGCCGCTGCGGCTGCATCGCCGCCGGCATCGATCGTGAGCGGTGCGAGCTCGAGGAACACACCGCGCAATGCCTCCGCCAGTGCAGCCGGGGCGACTCCGTGGCCGCCGACCGTCAACCACAGAGCGCTGGTGCCGTTGGACAGCGAGTCGAGAATCTGGGTGTTGAGAACGGACGGTTCTCCGTCGGCTGCGTCACGGGCGGTCGAACCGTGCCGAGTGCACACCTTCCACCCTGCATTGACGTCGCGATGGGGATCACGACCCCGTAGGTACGGAAACTGGCCCGGCAGAGGTCCTTCCGGTCGTTCGTCGAACGCTGTGTACAACGGGGAGACGGTGATCCCGTCATAGGTGGTGGAATCGAGAAGATGTTCGGGATCGGCGGGCAGATCTGCCACCTCGACCCTGCGAGATTTGGCCAACACACCGGCCACTGACTTCTGCCACGCCGCATGAGCACTGCGTGCGGCATCTTCGTGCGACGCGATGGACACGTGTGCTGCTCCCTCGGTTCGGCGGGCAGTTCCACACCCGACTTGAAGTGATGCTAACCCCACTTCATTGCAGGTTATCGTGAGGATCACCTCACCTTCGGTGGTACCGGCCGGTCGTCGTACTTCGAGTTGGCGACCGTGTCATCTTGCGCCGGTACGCTGGCCTCTCGTGACCCGGCACCTGCGCGACCTCCGACTGATCGCGCTGGTGGGAGTGATCGTCGTCTTCGCCATCGTGGCCGTTCTCGCGCCGCACCCGAGCGTCGAACAGATTCGACAGTGGGGCGCAGCTGTCGGGCCGGCATTTCCCCTCGTCTTCTTCGCCGTGCATGCGATCGTGACCGTCGCGCCGGTCCCCAGAACCCTGTTCACACTCAGTGCCGGAGTTCTGTTCGGTCCGCTGACCGGTGTGGCCGTCACTATCGGCGCATCGACGGTCAGCGCGATCCTGGCTCTGTTGCTGGTCCGTGCGATCGGGCGTGAAGCGGTGGCCGCTCGACTGTCGCATTCGGCCCTGGACTCGATCGACGACAGCCTTCGCCGCAGGGGCTGGCTGGCCGTCGGCTCGCTTCGCCTGATCGCCCCGGTGCCGTTCTCGTTGGTCAACTATGCGTGCGGTGTCTCGGCGGTGCGGCCGGTGCCGTTCGCTGTGGCGACCGCGGTCGGCATGCTGCCGGGCACGCTCGGGATCGTCGTGATCGGCGGTGCCATCGGAGGTGACACGCATCCGCTGCTGCTGGTGCTGTCCGCTGTCTGCATCGCGATCGGACTCAGTGGCCTGGTGGTCGACTGGCGACTCTCGCGCGGCGCGACCTCCGAGAGCGAGGTCGGGTCCGCCGACGATCGACAGGGCAGGAAGCTTGACTCCGACGGATCAAGCCTTGAAGCTTGACTAGGTGAAATCAACGATCTAGCCTTGTCGAATGTTCGTTCTGACCGTGGACCAGCGGCGCAGTAGACGCGATATCGATCGGGTGCCCGAGCTGCTCGACCGTTATCGCGACCACGGACTGATCCGACCTTTCGATCGCACCGCAGGTGACGAAGTCCAAGCCGTGTGCGAGCACGCGCCCACCGTCGTCGCCATCACGCTCGAACTGGTGTCCACGCCGCAGTGGAGCGTAGGAATCGGCATCGGGTCCGTCGAGCTTCCTCTACCGGAAACCACGCGCGCAGGGCGTGGCCCGGCGTTCGAGGCAGCTCGAGACGCCGTGACCAGAGCCAAGGGCACCCCCGCCGCACTCGCCGTCTCCGGCCCCGAAACCACAGCCGCCGAAGATGCGGAGACGGCACTGACCCTCGTGGCCCTCCTGATCGGCCGCCGCTCGGACCACGGCCGCGAAGCGGTTGCACTCGTGGCCGGCGGGTTGTCGCAGACCGACGCGGCAGAGCGGTTGAAGATCAGCAAGCAGGCGATGTCGCAACGGCTCTCGGTCGCCGGCTGGCATGTGGAGAACGCCGGCCGCGTCCTGGCAACGCGATTGCTCGACGCCGCGAACACAACAGGAAGTCACCGGACATGATCGTCGTCACCCTCGTTCTCCTGGCGCTGACTGCACTCGTCGCCGTCATCCCCGCCGGGACCGGCGTCCGTCGGTGGCTGCCCACCGCGGCCGCATCGGCTCTGCTCGCAGTGGCAGCAGTACTGGCGATCGTGGCCGGTCCGGCCCTCGGTGTCGGCCACGCAGCAGGAACAGTCCTCAGCGTCGTCGCCGCGGCCCTGGGCGGTACCGCAACGGTGCCGACCGTGTTCGCCATCGCACGACGACGCAGAGACTCGACCGGAGATGATCCGGTCGAGCCTCTGCGCGGTGGACTGACGATCGGCGTCCTCGAACGCGTGGCGGTGGCCGTGTCGATACTCGCCGGATGGCCAGAAGGTATCGCCATCGTCCTGGCGGTCAAGGGGCTTGCCCGCTACCCAGAACTGCGCGAGTCCCACGCGTCCGAACAGTTCATCATCGGAACGTTCGCCAGCGTCCTGTGGGCCTTGGCCGCAGCCGGGGTGGGCACGGCCCTGGGTAGCTGATCGACTACGGGCTCAGCGCTGCTCCGCCTCCGGCTCCGGTGATGCGGACAACGCGCCGATGTCAATACCCTTGGACAGTTCGGGTGCCGCGGCCAACGACGTGTCGACCGGCTTGCGAGCCACTGCCTCCGCTGCCTTGACCGCCTCGGCAACCGCCGGATCGGTCTTGGTCTCGAACCATTCGGCAACCTCGTCCGAATCGTCCTCGGGCTTGGGCTCGTTGCCTGCAGACTCGTTCGGCTCGTACCGGAACACGCCGTCCTCGCCCGGAGCACCGAGGGTTTTCGCGAATCCCTTCAGCGCATCGCCGAAATCGCTCGGGATCATCCACACCTTGTTGGCGTCGCCCTGAGCCATCTGCGGAAGCGTCTGCATGTACTGGTAGGCCAGCAGCTCGGGCGTAGGCTTGCCGGCCTTGATGGCACCGAACACCTTCTCGATGGCTTTGGCCTGGCCCTGAGCTTCGAGGTACTTCGCGGCTCGGTCGCCCTGCGCCCGCAGGATGCGAGACTGCCGCTCACCCTCTGCGGTCAGGATGGCCGCCTGCTTGCCACCTTCCGCTGCGAGGATCCGGCTTTGCTTGTCACCCTCGGCAGTCTTGATCGCCGATTCACGATGGCCTTCGGCAGTGAGGATGGTCGCTCGCTTCTCGCGATCGGCCTTCATCTGCTTCTCCATCGACTCCTGGATCGAGGGCGGCGGATCGATACTCTTGAGCTCGACTCGGGCGACACGCAGTCCCCAGCGTCCGGTCGCTTCGTCCAGCACGACGCGAAGCTGGCCGTTGATCGAATCACGCGAGGTGAGCGTCTCTTCCAACGTCATTCCGCCCACGACGTTTCGCAGCGTGGTCGTCGTCAACTGCTCGACACCGACGATGTAGTTGTTGATCTCGTACACGGCCGACTGCGGATTCGTCACCTGGAAATAGACGACGGTGTCGATCGACACCGTCAGGTTGTCCTTGGTGATCACCGGCTGCGGGGGAAACGACACGACTCGCTCGCGCAGGTCGACCTTGGCACGAATGCGGTCGACGAACGGTACGAGGAATGTGAGCTGACCGGACACGGTTCGCGTGTAGCGGCCGAGCCGCTCGATGACGGCTGCCTCGGCTTGCGGGACGATCGAGATGGACTTGGCCATCAACACCGCGACGAACGCGACGATGACAGCCAGTGCGATGAGTGCTTCCACGTAGCTACGGTCCCTTCCATACGACGGCGGTAGCGCCGTCAATTTCCATCACGGTCACGGTGGTCCCCGCGGCATAGACCTCGGTCTCGTCGAGCGGACGAGCGGTCCACACCTCACCACCGAGCTTGATCTGGCCTTCGTGTGCAGTGACCTGCTCGAGCACCACGGCACTCTTGCCGGTGAGTGCTGCCATGCCCATCGGCACATCGGGCGGATTCGCGAAGCGCCGCAACAGACTCGGTCGCAATCCGAGCACCAGTGCAAGCGACAGGACGCCGAAGACGATCGCGTCGGCCCACACCGGAAAATCCGTGAGCGCCGAAACACCGGCCGTGCCGAGGGCACCGCCGGCAATCATCAGAAGGAAGAAATCGCCCGTGAGCGCTTCGGCACCGGCGAGTACCACTGCCGCAATGAGCCATATGATCGCTGCCACAGCCTCCATCCAATCACGAATCGGACATTGCCCGCTGCGCCGCTGGACACAGCCCTACTCGGTCACGAAGTCGACCAATTGCTCGACAGCTCCGATCAACGGCGCTTCGAGATCCCGAAAGCTCGACACCGACGAATACACCCGACGCCACCCTTCCCGCGGACTACCCCATCCCAGCTCGCGACAGATGCCGGTCTTCCAGTCCTCACCCCGCGGAATCCTCGGCCACGCAGCAATCCCCACCGCAGACGGCTTGACCGCCTCCCAGACATCGATGAACGGGTGACCGGTGACCAACACGTGCTCACCCAGCGACGTCGTCAACTTGGACTCCTTCGATCCGGTCACCAGATGGTCCACCAGGACGCCGACGCGACGCCCGGGACCTGGACCGAAATCCGCCAACCGCTCCCCCAGATTGTCCAAGCCCTCGAGATGCTCGACGACCACTCCCTCCACGCGAAGATCGTGTCCCCACACACTTTCCACCAGGGCCGCGTCGTGCACCCCTTCGACCCAGATCCGACTCGCGCGAGCCGTCCGAGCCCGCAGTCCCTCGACTTTGGTGGATCCGGAGGCAGAGCGCGTCTGCTGCGGTGTCGCAGCCGCGGGCTTCGGACGAACCAGAGTCACCCGACGGCCGTCGATCAGGAAGGCCGCTTCCCGAAGGGCGAACAGACGCGTGGTGCGGGCACCGTCTTCGAGTCGAACGAAGTCTCCGTCGTAGGTGCGCTCGAAACCGACCACCGCACCGCAGTAGCCGGTTCCGGCATCCTCGACGACCAATCCGCGCTCGGCCGGAACCTCCGGTGCCGGCACTTTGCGCATCCGACTGTGCCCTTTGAGAATGTCTCCGCCGTACATGTCGTTCACGGCGCACAACGCTAGCGACAACGGTGCCGCGAGCACGGTTCGCCACGCCGACCTATGCTCGTGAGTCGTGTGTTCTTCGAGTGCAAGTCTTGCCCTGTGGGCCAGTTCCTGGCTGGCCGGTGCCGGCTCACCGGACGACGTCATCGACGCCATGTCCGAGTGGGCGCCGATGCACCTCGTGGGGGCGGGCGACGCGGAGGCGGCCGAGAGTTTCGGGCTGCAGCACCCGGGCTACGTCGAGGGAATCGCAGGCATGCTGCACGCGATCAGGGTGGCGGCGGGTACCGAGGCGCGCCATGCGATCGGGGACGACCGGGTACGTCTCGTCCTGCCCGCTCCCGGCGCGGTCGGCGGACTACCCGCGAACACAGAATTCTCGCGCGCTGCGCTGAGCACCGGCCACGCAGTGATCGTCGGCGCATCGGGCAGCCCCGGGATCGGATTGGTGCCCGTCGTCGAGGGACCGGACGTGCTGCGCTGGACTGTCTATTCCATCACCGTCCCCGAGCACGCGTACCGCGATCAGGGCCTGGGAGAGGCCGAATACGAGATGCGGGAGGCGGTCCGAGGCGCGGCGGACGCGCTGGCACAGATGCAGGCGCTCCCCACCCGAACCCTCGAATCCGACCCACGCACCCGAATCGCGTCGTTGATCGCCGACGCCGCGCGGCATCGCTATCCCGCCGACATGTCCGAGCGAGCGTTCCGGGTGCTCGAATCCGCCGACAGGGTGGCAGCAATTCTGACGGTGGCAGCCGAGTTCGCTCCGTCGGAAGCCCCTACTGCATCGGCAGCTGCGGCGCGTGAGGACCTGCTCAGACCTCTGTGGGCCGCTGTGCGTACTGCCCGCACCATCGCCGTCGCGACGAGCATCGAAGCGGCGATGCACTCCGCTTGATGCTTGACGGTCGTTCGACCGGGGACTATCTAGCTGCGGCCCCGGACGGCCGAGCGGGCCTCGTCGGTTGCTCGCAGCATCCGACGGCGCAACGATTTCCGTCCAGCGTCGAACCGTAGCCCGGTACCCGGCCCAGTCCGCGGCAATCGGCACCGAGGCGGTACTCGTCGACGAGCTCGCGAATCATCTTGGGGAAACGTGCATCCGACCCGGGAGTTCCGGCGCGGGCGAACGACATCCCGAGTTCGCGTGCCTTCTCCTCTGCCTCGGTGTCGAGATCCCATACGACTTCGAGATGGTCGGACACGAATCCGATCGGACACACGATCACCGCGTCGACAGATTGAGCCGAGAGCGCCTCGAGATGGTCACAGATGTCGGGATCCAGCCACGGAACCTGGGGCGGTCCCGATCGCGACTGCCACACCAGGTCGTAGTCCTCGACACCGGACGCCGCCGCAACGAGCCTCGAGGCCTCGGCCACCTGACGGCTGTACAGGTGACCGCCGTCCTCGGGCGGGCCGGCATTGGCGTCGGCGGCGGAGGGAATGGAGTGTGCCGTGAACACCAGACGTGCATCGGCACGGTGCTGTTCGGGAAGCGAAGCCCGGGCCGATGCAACGGCATCGGAGAAGGCGTCGACCATCAGCGGGTGGTCGTAGTACTGCCGGATCTTGAGCAGATGCGGTGCACCGTCGCCCACCGCGTCGCGAGCCCTGGCTATGTCCTCGTGATACTGCCTGCACCCGGAATAGCCGCCCCACGCGGACGTCGGGAACACCAGGGCGTTGCCGATCCCGTCCGACTTCATGGTGGCAACGGTGTCCTCGATCATTGGATGCCAGTTGCGGTTTCCGAAATAGATCGGCAATTCGATTCCGGCCGAATCGAACTCGGCCTGCAGCGCAGCGATGATGTCGCGATTGAGTTCGTTGATCGGTGACACGCCACCGAAATGCATGTAGTGCTCGACCACTGCGTCGAGACGCTCGGGCGGCACCCCGCGACCACGAGTGACGTTCTCGAGAAACGGGCGAACGTCGGCGGGCTTTTCCGGTCCGCCGAACGAGAGCACCAACAGTGCGTCGAAATCTCCAGGGGTGGTCATGAACCCATTGTGCCCCTGCCGCAGTGGGACACCGGCAGGGGCACGATCGACCATCGAAACCTTCGGTGAGCGAGCCCACGTCGGGTCTCGCTCACCGAAGGGTCACATGTTTTCGGGCAGGTACGTGTTGTGGCTGGCTCCACCGTCGACGTAGACGATGGAACCGGTTGTGCCGGGCAGCCAATCCGAGAGCAGAGCAACGATCGACTTCGCGACGACGGTCGGATCGTTGACGTCCCAGCCGATCGGGGCGGCACCGTCCCAGTACACATTGAGCTGGTCCATCTTGGTCGCATCACCGGTTGCGGTACCCGCGATGGCCTTGGCGGCAAGAGTCCTGATCGGCCCTGCTGCAACAAGATTGGAGCGGATGCCCTTGGCTGCGCCCACTTCCCGTGCCACGTAGCGGTTCACCGACTCGAGAGCTGCCTTGGCCACACCCATCCAGTTGTAGTACGGCATCGACGTCCGCGGATCGAAGTCCATTCCGACGATCGAGCCGCCCTCGTTCATGACCGGAAGCACGGCGCGCGCGAGAGATGCGTAACTCCAGGCCGAGATCTCGAATGCCTTCGCGGCGTCGGGGCCGGGGCCGTCGAGGAACGGCTTGGCGTCCGGTCCCATCAGGGTGCGGGGCGCGAACGCGATCGAGTGCAGTACGCCGTCGATGCCCTCGGGGGCGACTGCGCGCACTCGGTCTGCCAAGGCGGCGAGGTGCTCCTCGTTGGTGGCGTCGAGTTCGATCGCCGGGGGCACCTCCTTGGGGAGGCGCTGCGCGATGCGGTCGATGAGCCGAAGCCGATCGAAGCCGGTGATGATCACCTTGGCACCTTGCTCCTGTGCCATGGCTGCGGCGTGAAATGCGATCGACGCGTCGGTGATGATGCCGGTGATCAGAATGGTCTTGCCTTCGAGCAATCCGCCCATAGTGCTGTCTTCCTTAATTCGGAGGTGTACGTCTATCGAAATCGTTGTGCGAGCAGGACTTCAGTGCCCCATGCCCATGCCGCCGTCGACGGGAATGACAGCACCGGATACGTACGAGGAGTCCGGTCCGGCGAGGAAGCTGACGACTGCCGCGACGTCCTCGGGCTGACCGAGACGCTGGAGGGGGATGTACTCCTTCGCCTTGCCGCGCAGGTCGTCGGAGAGTTCCGCCGTCATGTCGGTTTCGATGAAACCCGGGGACACGACGTTCGCCGTGATGGACCGCGAACCGAGTTCCCTCGTGATCGATCGAGCCATTCCGATGACTCCCGCCTTGGATGCCGCGTAGTTGATCTGCCCCGGTCCACCGGCCATGGCCACAACGGAACTCAGGAAGATCATCCGGCCCCAGCGCGCACGCAGCATGGCACGGTTGGCGCGCTTGGCGACGCGGAAAGCTCCGGTGAGGTTGGCATCGATGACGCGCTGGAACTGTTCCTCGGTCATCCGCATCAGCAACGTGTCGTCGGTGATCCCCGCGTTGGCCACGAGTACCTCGACGGGACCCTGCTTGTCCTCGACCTCCTTGAAGGCCGCATCGACCGAATCGGAATCGGTGACGTCGCAGACGACCCCGAACAATCCGTCGGGAGCCCCGGATCCGCGGTGGGTGACGGCCACCTTGTGTCCGTCGGCACTGAGCCGTTGGGCGATGGCCAGACCGATACCCCGGTTACCTCCGGTGACGAGTACCGATCGCGCGATGAAGTCAGGTGTGGACATGCCTAGCAACCTATCTGTTCGTCCTGGAATGACAAAGCGAAACTTACTCGTGAGTAATAACAGCGATCACGGCAATCGTTGCCGCAGCACCAAAGCCGACCCCAAGCCCGAACTCACGAACAGGACGCCGAGGATCAGCCACGGCCGAGACGCATCTCCTCGGGTGATCTCGAATCCGATCTGTTCCTCGAGGGTGTCGTACACGTCGCGCAGGTCCTCGAGCGACGAGGCGGTGAAGAAGCTGCCTCCCGACAGTGTCGCGATCTCGCGCAGGGACGGGTCGTCGACGGGCACGGGCACTCGTTCCACCCCGCCCTCGTCCTCGATCTCGACCGAGCCGTAACTGGTGCCGAAGGAGATCGTCGAGATCGGTATGCCCTTGTCCTTGGCGGCGCGGGCTGCGGTGTAACCGCCACGCGGGTCGTCGAGATTCTGCGGCACTGTCTGCTTGCCGTCGGAGAGCAACACGATGCGAGCAGGTGGGGCCGCGTCACCGCCGCCGAGAATCGCTCCGAGAGTGTCGATCGACTGCAGTGAGGTGAAGATCGCCTCACCGGTGGCTGTCCGCTCGCTGAGCTGCAACTTGTCGATTGCAGACTTGGTGGCTTCGCGGTTGGCCGTGGGCGAGACCAGCACCGACGCGGTTCCGGCGAAGGCGACCAGACCGAGGTTGATTCCGGGCGTCAAACCGTCGGCGAAGGACTTCGCGGCCTCTTGAGCGGCTGCCAATCGAGTCGGCTCGACGTCGGTGGCCTCCATCGACAGAGAGACGTCGATGACGAGCATCACGGTGGCTCGGTTGCGCGGAACACGCTCGTCCGCCGTCGGACCCGCCATCGCGATCGTCAGAAACAGCAAACCGACCAACACCAGGGCGGTGGCGAGGTGTCGCAGTCGGTTCGGACGAGCGGGCGCAACGGACTCGAGTAGTTCCATGTTGGAGAACCGCAGTACGTGCTTCTGCTTGCGCCGCTGGATCCAGATGTAGCCGACCGTCAGCGCGATGACGACGACGAGGAATCCGAGCCACCACGGCGACGCGAAATCGGTCAGGCTCATCGCGTAGCCGTCCGAGCGGTGTTGGTGAAACCGGATCCGATGGTGTGCCTGCGCGCAGTAACGAACCGAACGATGTCGGCAATCCAATCACCGTCGGTGCGCAGCGTCAGCCGCGGTGCGCCGCACCGCCGCAGCGCCTTCTCCACGTCGTCGCGATGCGCCGCCGCGGCACGCGCGAAGTCCGCTCGCAGCCGAGGCGTCGTACTGAATTCGCGAGTCCGGCCGGATTCGGGATCGTGCAGCACCACGTCGCCGATGTCGGGTAGTTCGAGATCCCGGGGGTCGAGTACCTCCACCGCGAGCACATCGTGACGTGCCGAGATGGCGCGAAGCGACCGCTCCCAGTCGATGGGACCGAGGAAGTCGCTGATCACCACGGCCATTCCGCGACGGCGTTCCGGCCGGCGCAGCGCCTCGATGGCAGCGCGAAGATCGCCGCGTACGCCGTCGGCCGCCGAGGGTGTGGTGGCGATGGCGCGCAGCATCGACTGGGTATGCACCCGGCCGCCTCGAGCGGGAATTCGAGTGGTGCTCGATCCGGTGGCCACCACCGCACCGATCCGGTTGCCTCCCCCACCGGACAGATGCGTGATGGCGGCCGAGGCGGCGACGGCGAGATCACGCTTCTCACACCCGGTGGTCCCGAAATCCAGGCTGGCCGACAGGTCGACAACGAGCCAGGTCTCGAGCTCGCGATCGGCGACCGATTGGCGCACGTGCGGATGCGTCGTGCGCGCAGTGACCGACCAGTCCATCTGACGAACGTCGTCGCCGGGCTGGTACTCCCTGGCGTCCCCGGGCTCGGAACCAGGACCGGGAATCAGCCCGAGGTGGTCCCCGTGGAGTACGCCGTCCAGCCGTCGGCGCACCGTCAGTTCCAGCGTCCGCAATGCTGCCGCCAACTTCGGATCACGCAGCTCACCCGAACGGAACGACGGCGGCCGAGACACAACGGTTCGGCCCGCAGTCACGGGCGCGGTGTCGGATCCACTCACTGCCCCGGCGTACCGATCGTCGATCCGTCACCCGACGGCTTCTGGAACGACGGTGCCGGTTGGCCGTACTGACCGCCCTGTGGTTGCTGCGGAGATCCGGGCTGTTGCGGAGATCCGGACTGCTGCTGCGGTGGCGGCACCTGGCCCTGCCCGGGAAACTGGCCCTGCCCGGGAAACTGGCCGGGTGCCGGATAGGCACCCTGGGCCGGATACTGCCCCTGCGGACCCGCCTGACGTCCGTCGAAGTGCGGTCCGTCGGGGCCGCCGGCGTTGTTCTGCGGCACCGGAACCGCCTGCGGCGACACCTGGGGCAACCCGACGGTCTGCAGTATCCGAGAGATGACCGTCTCGGGGGTCACCTCGTCGGCAAGGGCGTCGTAGGACAACACCAGACGGTGCCGGAGCACATCGGGAATGACCTCGAGGACGTCCTGCGGGACCACGTAGTCACGCCCGCGTAGCAGAGCGAGCGCTCTGGACGCCGCGATGATTCCGAGAGTTGCACGGGGCGACGCGCCGTATGCGATCCAACTGGCGACATCGTCCAGCCCGAACTGCTCCGGGGTACGGGTGGCGGCGATGACGCGAACGACGTAATCGACGAGCGCGTGGTGCACGAACACCGAGCCGGCCAGATTCTGCAGCCGAACCAACTCGACCGGATCGAGGACCTGCTTGGGCTCGGGCGCCTTGATGCCCATGCGATAGACGATCTCGCGTTCTTCCTCGACCGTCGGGTAATCGACGACGATCTTGAACAGGAACCTGTCGCGCTGCGCCTCGGGAAGGGGATAGACGCCCTCGTTCTCGATCGGGTTCTGCGTTGCCATCACCAGGAACGGATCGGGCATCGGGAACGTCCTGCCACCGATGGTGACGTGTCGCTCGGCCATGACCTCGAGCAGAGCGGACTGCACCTTCGCCGGTGCACGGTTGATCTCGTCGGCCAGCACGAAGTTGGCCACCACCGGCCCGAGTTCGGTGTCGAACTCCTCGCGGCCCTGACGGTAGATCCTGGTTCCCACGAGGTCGGTGGGAACCAGATCGGGAGTGAACTGGACTCGGGAGAACGACCCGCCCACCACTCGCGCGAAAGTCTCGACGGCAAGTGTCTTGGCGACGCCCGGCACACCCTCGAGCAGGACGTGTCCGCGAGCGAGTAGGCCGACGAGAATGCGTTCGACCAAACGATCTTGACCGACGATGACGCGCTTGACCTCGAACACGGCCTTTTCGAGGAGCGCAACATCCTCGGCCAGGCCTGGGCTGTCCACCCGCTCGGGCTCCCCACCCTGTGGATCACGAGTCGAGGTCTCGACGCGAGCCGACTCCTCGTCGTTCGAAATCCGGCCGTCACGTGATGTCACCAAGAATTCACCGCTTTCAGTCGATCATCGTCGGGCGCGTGTCGACGCCGCCGCGATCAACTATTCCAGGTGATCGCCGACCGCGCCGAAACGCACCCCCGGCGCGAGGCCGGAATAGAGCCTGCGGAACCACTCGAGAAGCCGGAGTGGGGCCCGCGGAACGACTCGGGAAGCCGTAATGGAATCGGATCCTGCTCAGGACACCATGCGCACTGCATAGGGAGTCATGCCGCTGTATCGCACGTCGGACACCTTGACCACCGAGCCGGACTGGGGCGCTTCGAGCATCTTGCCGTCGCCGAGGTAGAGAGCGACGTGTTGGCTGGCGTTCGGGCCGTAGAAGATCATGTCGCCGCGCTTCATGTCCGAGGACGGCACCTGCTTGCCCGCCGTGTACTGATAGCCGGTGTAGTGGGGCAACGAGATTCCGAGTCCGGCGAACGCATAGATCATCAGGCCGGAGCAATCGAACCCGACCTTGTTGTAGTCGCCGTAGCTGTCTGCGACGCCGCCGTCCCGGATTCCCTTGGTCGGGCCGTTCTCGTCGCCGCCGCCCCACGAATACGGCACTCCCAGTTGACTCATGCCGCGGTCGATCGCCAATTCGACCGCCGCGCTTCCGGTGACCGACGGCGTCGTGGACGGCTTCGGTTTGGTGGGCTTGGTAGGTGTGGTGGGTTTGGTAGGCGTGGTCGAGGTCGAACTGTCGGAATCGGTCGCGGCGCTCGAATCCTCGTCCACGTCGACGTGCGAACGTTGGCCTTCGGCAATGGCTGCCGCACGCTGCTGGGCGGCGAGGTTGGCCGATACCCGGGCCGCTGCCTGCACTGCAGCTTCTCGGGCAGCCGCGGCGGCAGCAGCAACAGCTGCATCCTCGGCTGCCTTCTGGGTCTGCCAGTCGCCGTAGGCGGCGCGCTGATCCTGCAGGCCGGCGACATTGCTGCGCGCCGCATCGAGCTCGGTCTGGGCGGCGTCGCGCTGAGATTCGATCGCTGCCTTCTGATCGGCCTCGGCCTGCAGAGCAGCTTGCGCTTCGGCGATGGCCTGCTCGGCCTCGGCCTTCTTGGCCTCTGCCTCCGACGCTGCGGCGTCAGCCTGCTGCTTGGAATCCCGCGCAGCCGAATCGCGGTTCGCCTGTTCGGTTCGGGCTCGCTGGAGCCCGTCGAGCACCGCATTCTGACTGTTGGAGAGCACCTTCAGTACCTGAGCGCGATCCAAGACGTCGTCCGGGCCACTCGAACCGAGGAACGAGGCCATCGATGCGACACCCGAGCCCTGCGTGTAACTGGACTTCGCGAACTCGTCGAATTTGCGCTGGGCTGCCTGAATCTGAGTGCCGGCATCGGCGAGCGCCTGCTGTGCTGCACCGACAACCGCGGCAGCGACGTCCGCGGCGTCGCGCGCATTCTGAAGATCCACCAGCGCCTTGTTGACGCCTTCTCGCTTCGAGGCAACCTCGTCGTCGAGCCGAGCGAGTTGCTGGTTGGCCGACGCGATCGCGTCGATCAGCTGACCGACCTGGCCCAGGCGAGAATCGACTGCGCTTCCCGCGGCGGCGAGGTCGCTGTCCGACGGGTTGGGCGGCGGCGGTGGTACGGCGGCGGCAACTCCGGGAAGAGTTGCCATCAACGCCATGACGAGACCGGCACCAACCAGTACGAATCGGGTACGGACGAGCGCTCGGCGCCGGGTGGCGCGGACTGGACGTCGGCTCACAAATGTCTCCCTCGGGTCCGGCATTCAGTCAGGTCCGAGTCGAACCGTCGTGCCGCCGAAGTGCTTGCCGTTTCCACCCCGATCGCAGGAACGGTGAGCGCTGTCGCCGGGCGGGAAAGAAACACGCAGCGACACGACAGGTGCGAACCACGTCAGTCACACCCGAAGCAGTGGCCTCCCGAGTTCCCCACGGATGACACTCTGCCTTCTGCGACACTCCTTCCCCAGCAGTGCCAATGGCACCGTACGACACTTTGCACCCTAAAGAAACTCCAGTCACAAATGACACATTTGTAATTCGACCAGGCACAACGCCGTGAACTCGGGGTTTACCGAAAACAATTTTTCCGACTTTTTCGTCGGCCGCGGCCGTCTCGATCACGACCGCACGGAAGGTGTGGGCGTCAGTCACCCGAACGACGCGTGGACGCGTCGTGTCGATCGGCGTCGGAGTCGCGATTCGCGCTCTCCGCGTCCGTCGCCCGAGCCCGGTATCTGCGCGCCTTGACGACCGCAGTCAAGGTGGCCACAGCTGCGACGACGACGACAACTCCACCGGTGAGCAGACCCCACGGCGTCTGGTCCTCGACGAGGGTGTCGACGAAGTTGTCGGCGGCGACGATGTGGTTGCCGGTATAGGTGCGATCCTGACCGGCTTCGAGGGTCACCCGGCTGATGGAATCGCTGAACGTGCCGACTTGTCCGGGGCTCAGAACCAGTACGGTGCCACCCTCTCGGGCACCGACTGCGGTGGCGAGGTCACGCAACTGTGAGTCGTGACGCGGTTCGTTCGGCACGATCACGATGCTCAGGTCGATTCCGTGTTCTTCGGCCCGGGCCACCGCTGCGGACAATCCGTCTTCTTCCCCGGCGGGCGCACTCACACCGGACTCGTGGACCGTGGCGACAATGCTGTCGACATCCAGACCTGCCGGGATATCGGTGGCAAGCGGGGAAGCAGCGTAAATCGGCTCAGTCATCTCTCGTCCAGTCGGTAGGAACCCGTCGCGTCGAACCCTACGTCACAGCGCTGTCGATTCAGGGAAGGCCCGCACGCCCGAGTCAGGAACTGAGGCAGCCCTTCATTGCGTCGCGCGAAACACTGCGTGAGGATTGTGACGTGGGTCGATCTCTCGGCACCCGACGCGAAACCGACCCGCAAGTTTTCACAGGACAAGCGTACTGTTAGACTTCCATCGAGACATTGCCCGCGCGTTCGCAGGCCATCCGAAGACCGGATGTCATCGCCGAGACACACGGACGGTGCCTCGCTTCAACCGTCGACACAGCCCCGTCGGCGGTGTGCCTCATAGACGAGTGGAGCTGAAGTGACCGCAAGTAACAATTCATTCGGTGCAAAGGGCACCCTCGAAGTCGGAGAGAACTCCTACGAGATCTTCCGGCTGTCGGCCTTGCCCGGTGCCGAGAAACTGCCCTATGCACTGAAGGTCCTCGCGGAGAATCTCCTTCGCACCGAGGACGGTGCCAACATCACCGCCGACCATATTCGCTCGATCGCATCGTGGGATCCCGAGGCCGATCCGAGTATCGAAATTCAGTTCACCCCTGCACGAGTCATCATGCAGGACTTCACCGGCGTTCCGTGTGTCGTCGACCTCGCCACCATGCGTGAGGCCGTGACCACCCTCGGCGGCGACCCGAACAAGGTCAACCCCCTCTCCCCCGCCGACATGGTCATCGACCACTCGGTGATCCTCGATGTCTTCGGCCGCGCCGATGCCCTCGAACGCAACGTCGACCTCGAGTACGAGCGCAACGGCGAGCGTTACCAGTTCCTCCGTTGGGGCCAGGGAGCCTTCGACGACTTCAAGGTCGTCCCGCCCGGCATGGGCATCGTGCACCAGGTCAACATCGAGTACCTGGCTCCGACCGTGATGACCCGCAAGGGCCAGGCGTACCCCGACACCTGCGTCGGTACCGACTCGCACACGACGATGGTCAACGGCCTGGGCGTGCTCGGCTGGGGCGTCGGCGGAATCGAAGCCGAGGCAGCCATGCTCGGCCAGCCCGTCTCGATGCTCATCCCGCGCGTCGTCGGCTTCAAGCTCTCGGGCGAGATTCAGCCCGGCGTCACCGCAACCGACGTCGTTCTGACGGCCACCGAGATGCTGCGCAAGCACGGCGTCGTCGGAAAGTTCGTGGAGTTCTACGGCGAAGGTGTTGCCGAGGTCCCCCTCGCCAACCGCGCCACCCTCGGCAACATGAGCCCCGAATTCGGTTCTACAGCAGCCATTTTCCCGATCGACGAAGAGACGATCAACTACTTGCGCCTCACCGGCCGCAGCGACGAGCAGCTCGCCCTCGTCGAGGCGTACGCCAAGGAACAGGGCATGTGGCACGACCCGAAGAACGAGGCCGTGTACTCCGAGTACATCGAGCTCGACCTCAACACGGTCGTCCCGTCCATCGCGGGCCCGAAGCGCCCGCAGGACCGAATCCTGTTGTCCGAGTCCAAGGTTGCATTCCGCAAGGACATCCACAACTACGTGGAGGAGAACTACCCGACCGAGCACTCGCAGCTCGACGAGGCCGTCGAGGAGTCGTTCCCTGCGTCCGACCCCGCGACACTGTCCTTCGCCGACGACGGTGCAGTCGACGTGCGGTCGGCGGCGTACGGCTCCGAAGGCCGCCCGAGCAAGCCTGTTCGCGTCATCACCGACGAAGCGGGCGAGTTCGTTCTCGATCACGGTGCCGTCGTGGTGGCAGGCATCACGTCCTGCACCAACACCTCGAACCCGTCGGTGATGCTGGGCGCTGCACTGCTCGCTCGTAACGCCGTCGAAAAGGGTCTGTCCACCAAGCCGTGGGTCAAGACCAACATGGCTCCCGGTTCGCAGGTCGTCACCGACTACTACGAGAAGGCCGGCCTGTGGCCCTACCTCGAGAAGCTCGGCTACTTCCTGGGCGGCTATGGCTGCACCACCTGCATCGGCAACACCGGCCCGCTGCTCGAGCCGATCTCCAAGGCCATCAACGACAACGATCTCTCGGTCACCGCTGTGCTGTCGGGCAACCGCAACTTCGAGGGTCGCATCTCCCCCGACGTCAAGATGAACTACCTGGCTTCGCCGCCACTGGTCATCGCCTACGGCCTCGCGGGCACGATGGACTTCGACTTCGAGACCGACGCACTCGGCAACGATCACGAAGGAAACCCGGTCTACCTCAAGGACATCTGGCCGTCCTCGCAGGAGATCGAGGACACGATCAAGTCCTCTATCAGCCGGGACATGTTCAGCAAGTCCTACGAGACCATCTTCGCCGGCGACAGCCGGTGGCAGAACTTGTCGACCCCCGAGGGCGACACGTTCGCCTGGGATCCCAAGTCGACCTATGTGCGGAAGCCTCCGTACTTCGACGGCATGACGATGGACCCGGCTCCGGTCGAGGACATCAAGGGTGCACGCGTGCTGGCCCTGCTCGGTGATTCGGTCACCACCGACCACATCAGCCCGGCAGGCCCCATCAAGGCCGGTACCCCTGCCGCGCAGTACCTCGATTCGCACGGCGTCGAGCGCAAGGACTACAACTCGCTCGGATCGCGCCGCGGCAACCACGAGGTCATGATTCGCGGAACGTTCGCGAACATCCGTCTGAAGAACCAGCTGCTCGACGACGTCTCGGGTGGTTACACCCGGGACTTCACCCAGGACGGTGGACCGCAGTCGTTCATCTACGACGCGTCGCAGAACTACCAGGAGGCCGGCATCCCGCTGGTCGTGTTGGGTGGCAAGGAGTACGGCTCCGGAAGCTCCCGTGACTGGGCGGCCAAGGGCACGTCCCTGCTCGGCGTCAAGGCGGTCATCACCGAGTCGTTCGAGCGCATCCACCGCTCCAACCTCATCGGCATGGGCGTCGTTCCGCTGCAGTTCCCGGCCGGCGAGAGCGCTGCGTCGCTCAAGCTCGACGGCACCGAGACGTTCGACATCGTCGGGGTCGAGAAGCTGAACGAGGGCACCACCCCGAAGACGATGGCGGTGACCGCGACCAAGGAAGACGGAACCAAGGTCGAGTTCGACGCTGTCGTGCGTATCGATACCCCCGGTGAGGCGGACTACTACCGCAACGGCGGAATCCTGCAGTACGTCCTGCGCAACATGATCAGAGGCTAGTCACACGGCACTGTAGACAGACGCCAACGCACAGCGATGGGCCCGGAACTCGATACGTGTTTCGGGCCCATCGCCGTATCGGTACGGGCCCTTCATCGACAGTAGGAGTTTCACACGTGCCCAAGGTCAGCGAAGACCACCTGGCGGCCCGCCGCAGCGAAATCCTCGACGGCGCGCGTAAATGCTTCGGAGAGTTCGGCTACGAGGGTGCGACCGTACGGCGCCTCGAGGAGGCAACCGGCCTGTCCCGCGGTGCGATCTTCCACCACTTCAAGGACAAGGACGGGCTCTTCCTGGCTCTCGCACAGGAAGATGCGCGCCGTATGGCCGAGGTTGCCGCGACGCAGGGTCTGGTTCAGGTGATGCGCGACATGCTTGCGCAACCGGACCAGTTCGAGTGGCTCGGAACGCGGCTCGAGATCACCCGTCGACTACGAACCGACAGCGATTTCCGCGCCAGCTGGGCCGAACGGTCGGCAGAGCTCACCGACGCAACCCTGGGCCGACTGGAACGCCAGAAGACGGCGGGAAAACTGCGCGACGACGTCCCCAACGACGTCCTGGCCGACTACCTGGACCTGGTGCTCGACGGCTTGGTCGCCAGAATCGCGTCGGGTCATGGAGGGTCGAACCTGTCGGCCATTCTCGATCTGGTCGAAGAATCGGTGCGCAGACCCGATCAGGCCAGCTGAATCAATTCGAGGTAGTCCTGCGACCAGTGGTCCTCGGTACCGTCGGGGAGCAGAATCACCCGCTCGGGTGACAGCGCCTCGGCAGCGCCGGGATCGTGCGTGACGAGGACGACGGCACCCTTGTAGCTGCGCAGGGCGTCGAGCACCTGTTCCCGCGAAATCGGGTCCAGGTTGTTGGTCGGTTCGTCGAGCAGCAGCACGTTCGCGGCCGAGGACACCAAGCCGGCGAGGGCAAGGCGAGTCTTCTCACCGCCCGAGAGCGTCCCGGCGGGTTGCTCGAGCTGCGGGCCGGTGAACATGAACGCGCCGAGCAGTGACCGGAGTTCCTGTTCGCCGGTATCGGGTGCCGCGTGTCGAATGTTCTCCCATACCGACGCGTGGTCGTCGAGAGTGTCGTGCTCCTGAGCGAAATATCCGACGCGCATACCGTGACCCGGCTCGATTTCTCCGGTGTCGGCCTTCTCGGTACCGGCGAGGATTCTGAGCAGTGTCGTCTTGCCTGCACCGTTGAGCCCGAGTACGACTACGCGACTGCCACGGTCGATGGCCAGGTCCACGCCGGCGAAGATCTCCAACGATCCGTACATTTTGGTCAGGTTCTTCGCCATCAGCGGTGTCTTGCCACACGGAGCGGGCTCGGGGAAACGGATGTGCGCAACCTTGTCCGACACTCGCTCCGCGTCCAAATTCGCCATCAGCTTGTCCGCGCGCTTCGCCATGTTCTGTGCCGCAACGGCTTTGGTGGCCTTGGCCCCCATCTTGGCGGCCTGGACCCGCAGTGCGCCGGCCTTCTTCTCCGCGTTGGCACGCTCGCGGCGGCGACGCTGCTCGTCGGTCGCGCGGGCGTCGAGGTACTTCTTCCAGTTCATGTTGTAGATGTCGGCCTCACCGCGTACGGCGTCGAGGAACCACACCCGATTCACCACGTCACCGAGCAATTCGACATCGTGGCTGATGACGATGAGTCCGCCCTCGTGGCTCTGGAGGAATCCCCGCAACCAGGTGATGGAGTCCGCGTCGAGGTGGTTCGTGGGCTCATCGAGCAACAACGTGGTGTTCGAGCGACCGCCACTGCCGTCGGACGCGGCGAACAGGATGCGTGCCAGTTCGACGCGGCGACGCTGACCACCGGACAACGTCCTCAGCGGCTGCGCGAGGATGCGATCGGGCAAGCCCAGGCTGTTGCAGATTCGCGCCGCCTCGCTCTCCGCCTCGTATCCGCCGAGAGACGCGAACCGTTCTTCCAATTCGCCGTACTTGCGGACGGCCTTGTCGAGCAGTGCTTCGTCGGCAACCTCGGCCATGAGTGCCTGCTGCTTCTCCATCCGGTGCAGCAGCGTATCGAGACCACGGGCAGACAACACCCGATCCTTGGCCAGCACGTCGAGGTCGCCCTCTTTAGGGTCCTGCGGCAGATACCCGAGGTCTCCCGTTCGGACGACCTCACCGGCGTACGGCTCACCCTCACCGGCCAGGATCCGGAGCGTGGTGGTCTTGCCTGCCCCGTTTCGACCCACCAGGCCGATGCGGTCACCGGCCTGCACGCGGAGCGCGGGCCCCTCGGTGGACAGAAGGGTCCGCACACCGGCACGAACTTCCAGGTCGGTGGCGGTGATCACGCGTGTGCTCCTAGCGATTGCCGAACAAGATCGTTACCCGTCGACCGACGGGCGAACAGTGGTGCGCCGTACGACGGCGCAGTAAACCCTCATTTTAGCTCAGCATCGTCGTGCCCTCACCCAGGAACGACGGTGACACCGGTAACGTCTGATCGATGACCGACGCCTCCGAAACAGTCACCCGACGCAGCGCACCGATTGCCGACCTCACCGGACGTACCGCACTCGTCACCGGCGGCAGCCGGGGCATCGGCAGGGCGATCGCCGCAGAGCTGCTCGCTCGCGGCGCGAACGTCGCCATCACCGCCCGCAAGCGTGAACCTCTCGTGGCGGCCGCAGCAGAACTGGGTGATTCCGTGCTCGCGCTGGACGGCAACGCAGGCGATCCGGAACATCGACGCAGCGCAGTGACGCAGACCGTCGAGACTTTCGGTTCGCTGGACATCCTGGTGAACAACACCGGCATCAACCCCGTGTACGGCTCCCTCATGGACGCCGATCTGACCGGCGTGAGCAAGATCTTCGAGACGAACGTCGTCGGTACGCTCGGCTTCGTCCAGGAGGCGTTCCGGGGCTGGATGGGCGAGCACGGCGGCGCGATCGTCAACATCGCCAGCGTGGCCGGCATTCGATCCACCGGCGTGATCGCGGCCTACGGTGCGTCCAAAGCCGCCCTGATTCGGCTCACCGAAGAACTGGCCTGGCAACTGGGACCCGCCATCCGCGTCAATGCCGTCGCACCGGGTGTCGTGAAGACGAAATTCGCAGAGGCGCTGGTCGCCAACGGAGAAGATGCAGCAGCGGCCGGCTACCCCATGAAGCGTCTCGGAACCCCGGAGGACGTGGCCGCGCTGGTCGCGTTCCTGGTCTCGGACGCGTCGTCCTGGATCACCGGCGAGACCGTGCGGGTGGACGGTGGTCTGCTCGCCACCGGCGGAATGTGAACGATTTCTCGGCCGATGTCGCGGTCGTAGGTCTCGGTCCTGCCGGGCGGGCAGTCGCTCACCGGTGTGCCGCAGCCGGCCTCGATGTGTTGGCCCTCGATCCTCACCCGTCGCGCACCTGGACGCCGACGTACTCGGCCTGGGCCGACGAGCTGCCGTCGTGGTTACCCGACACCGCAATCGCCTCCACCGCGCGTCGACCCGCGGTGTGGACCGATCGCCACCGGATCATCGATCGCACCTACTGTGTGCTCGACACCGGTGCGCTGCAGAGCACTCTGACTTTGGACGGCGTGCGAGTGGTGGCGGGCACGGCCGTCGACGTCACCGGAACTCGCGTGACCACAGCGGACGGGACGATCGTCGATGCGCGTCACGTCGTCGATGCCCGCGGGACACTCGATTCACGAGACCTCGCGCAACAGACCGCGTACGGGATAGTCGTCGAACGTCACCGCGCCGAGCCGATCCTCGAGGGCTCCGACGCCTGGTTCATGGACTGGCGCACCGACAACGGTGCGTCACCCGGGCAAGCACCCTCGTTCCTGTACGCCGTCGCGCTCGATGCCGAGCGCGTGCTGTTGGAGGAAACCTGTCTTGTCGGTCGCCCTCCGCTCGGCCTCGATGTTCTCCGTACGCGCCTGCACCACAGGCTTTCCCAGCGGAATCTCGAACCCACCGGGCACGAAGACGTCGAGCGAGTGCGCTTCTCGGTCGAACCGCCGCCGCGATCGCACACCGGCCGAGGCGGTCCGGTGTTGTTCGGGGCGCGTTCGAATCTGATGCATCCGGCTACCGGATACAGCGTCGCCGCGTCACTGGCCTCGGCCGATCATCTGGTGGACCGGTTCCGCAACGGCAGACCGGGACCTCGCCGCGCGGTCGATACCTGGACGGTGCAGAAGCTACGCAATCTGGGACTGCGGACCGCGCTGAGCCTCGAGCCCGAGATGGTGCCACAGTTCTTCGCCAGCTTCTTTTCGCTCCCGGTCGAACTGCAGCGCTCGTACCTGTCCGGGCATGACGACGCGATCGGAACGATGACCGCCATGCTGAAAATGTTTCCGACGCTTCCGGTCTCGGCCAGGCTCGCCATCGCCCGTACCGTCGTCCACGTTTCCTGAACCGCCTGACTTTCCGGCCAACGGTCGACACGCGGGTGCCCGGTCGGCGATCATGGACAGATGCGCAGCATATGGAAGGGCTCGATAGCCTTCGGACTCGTCAATGTCCCGGTGAAGGTCTACTCGGCCACCGAACAGCACGATATTCGTTTCCATCAGGTGCACGCGAAGGACGGCGGTCGAATCAAGTACGACCGCATCTGTCAGGAATGTGGAAAATCGGTCCAGTTCGCCGACATCGACAAGGCGTACGACTCCCCCGACGGCGAGCGCGTGATTCTCACCGACGACGACTTCGACAAGCTCCCGGCGGCAGAGAAGCACGAGATCCCGGTTCTCGAATTCGTACCTACGGAGCAGATCGATCCGATCCTGTACGACAAGAGCTACTTCCTCGAGCCGGACTCCGCGTCCCCGAAGGCGTACGTGCTGCTGCGCGAGACCTTGGAAGAGACCGAACGCACCGCGCTGGTGCACTTCACGCTTCGGCAGAAAACTCGACTGGCCGCACTGCGCGTGCGCGACGACGTACTGGTGATCCAGACGCTGCTGTGGCCGGACGAAGTCAGAGCGGCCGAGTTCCCCTCGCTCGAGGACGCGCCGTCCGCGCGCCCGCAAGAGGTCAAGATGGCCACCTCACTGGTGGAAAGCATGTCCTCGGAATTCGACCCCACCGAATACACCGACGATTACCAGATCGAACTGCGCAAGCTCATCGACGAGACGCTGGCCAACGGTGGCGAGAAGGTGATTCACACCGAGGCCGAGAAGGACGACGAAGGCGAGGACGCCGAGGTCGTGGATCTTGTTGCGGCGCTGCAGCGCAGTGTCGAGGCGGCCGGCAAGAACGCCAAGACGGGATCGTCCAAAGCCGAGGACTCGACTGCGGCGAAAAAGACCACCGCCCGTAAGGCACCTGCAAAGAAGGCCGCGGCAAAAAAAGCTCCGGCGAAAAAGACCGCAGCCAAGAAATCGGCTTCGGCTCGGAACCACGACTCGAAGGACTCCGAAGCGAAAGGTGCCTGACGGCACCCGCCGTCGGATCAGACGGTGAAGCCGAGCGCCCTGAGCTGCTCGCGACCATCGTCGGTGATCTTGTCCGGACCCCACGGCGGCATCCAGACCCAGTTGATCTTGAGGTCGGCGGCCAATCCGCTGCGCACCAGTGCGCCGCGGGCCTGATCCTCGATGACATCGGTCAACGGGCAGGCCGCTGATGTCAGCGTCATGTCGACCGTGACGATGTCCTCGGCGTCGATCTTGATGTCGTAGACCAATCCGAGGTCGACGACGTTGATCCCGAGCTCGGGGTCCACGACGTCGCGCATCGCTTCTTCGAGGTCTTCGAGAACCTTGATCTCGTCCGCGGTCAGTGCGACCGGCGTGGCGTCCGCCGGCGTCGTATCAGTTGCATCGGTCATGATTGTTGTCCTCCGGAAAGTGCCGACTGGGCCTCTTCGCCCGTCGTAGCTGTCGAATCTGCGTCCACTACTTGAACAACCGCGTCCTTGAAAGCCATCCAACCCAGCAACGCGCACTTCACCCGAGCCGGATACTTGGCCACACCCGCAAACGCGATGCCGTCACCGATGACATCCTCGTCACCCTCGACGGTACCTCTGCTGCCGACCATTTCGCTGAACGAATCCACGGTCTTCAACGCGTCCTCGACCGACAATCCGACCACCTGATCGGTCAGGACCGACGTCGCGGCCTGACTGATCGAGCAGCCCTGGCCGTCGTAGGAGACGTCTGCAACGGTGCCGTTGTCCACGTGCACCCGCAGAGTCACCTCGTCGCCACACGTGGGGTTCACGTGGTGTACCTCGGCACCGAACGGCTCGCGCAGTCCGCGGCCGTGCGGATGCTTGTAGTGATCGAGGATCACTTCCTGGTACATCTGTTCCATCCGCATCAGGCGGGTCCCTCCTCACCGTTGCGGTCGGTACCGAAGAAGGATTGCGCGCGGCGAATCGCGTTGGCGAGCACCTGCACTTCCTCGACGGTGTTGTACAACGCGAAAGACGCGCGCGCGGTCGCTGCCACGCCGAAGCGCCGGTGCAGCGGCCATGCACAGTGATGCCCGACGCGAATGGCCACGCCCTCGTCGTCCAGGATCTGGCCGAGATCGTGTGCGTGGATACCGTCGACGACGAACGACACGGCCGAGCCACGGTCGACATTCCCCGTCGGGCCGATCACGCGCACACCGTCGATCTTCGCGAACTCGGCGAGAGTTGCTGCGACCAAGGTCTTTTCGTGAGCCGCGACAGCGTCGATACCGATGTTCTCGAGGTACCGGACGGCGGCACCGAGTCCGACGACCTGCGAGGTCATGGGTACACCGGCCTCGAAGCGTTGCGGCGGAGGCGCGAACGTCGTTTTCTCCATCGTCACGGTCTCGATCATCGATCCGCCGGTGATGAACGGCGGCATCGCATCGAGCAGTGCAGCTTTGCCGTACAAGACACCGACACCCGACGGACCCAGCATCTTGTGACCGGAGAAGGCGGCGTAGTCGACGTCGAGGTCGTGGAAGTCGACCTTCATGTGCGGCACCGACTGGCACGCGTCCAGTACGACCAGTGCGCCCACCGCTCGGGCTCGACGTACCAACTCTTCGACGGGAGCAACGGCACCGGTCACGTTGGACTGGTGGGTGAACGAGACGACCTTCACAGCGGACGACAGTTCCAGCGAGTCGAGGTCGATTCGACCATCGTCGGTGACGCCGTACCAGCGCAGAGTCGCGCCGGTACGGGCCGCAAGCTCCTGCCACGGAACGAGATTGGCGTGGTGCTCGAGTTCGGTGACGACAATTTCGTCGCCGGGGCCGAGATGGCGATCGAAGCGTTGATCGGCCAGAACGTACGTGACGAGATTGAGCGATTCGGTCGCGTTCTTGGTGAAGACGATCTCGTCGACGTCTGCGCCGACGAACGACGCGATGGCCGCCCTGGCTCCCTCGTATGCGTCGGTGGCCTCCTCGGCCAGTTGATGCGCCCCACGATGCACAGCAGCATTACAGGTGGTGAGGAACTCGCGTTCGGCATCGAGTACCTGCACCGGTCGTTGGGAGGTTGCGCCGGAATCCAAATACACCAACGGCTTTCCGTCGCGGACGGTGCGCGAGAGGATGGGAAAATCGCGGCGAACGGCAGCGACATCGAACGATGCCGCCACCGCCACAGCTGCCGGTGCAGCCATACTCATGCTCCGGTGGTCGCGGCCTGCGTGTAGCCGGCGTAGCCGTTGGCCTCGAGCTCGTCGGCCAGCTCGGCACCGCCGGACTTGACGATCTCACCGTTGACGAAGACGTGCACGAAATCGGGCTTGATGTAGCGGAGAATGCGGGTGTAGTGCGTGATCAGCAGCACTCCACCGTTTTCGCGTTCCTTGTACTTGTTGACGCCCTCGGACACGACGCGCAGAGCGTCGACATCGAGGCCGGAATCCGTCTCGTCGAGGATCGCGATCTTCGGCTTGAGCAAGCCCAGCTGCAGAATCTCGTGACGCTTCTTCTCGCCGCCGGAGAAGCCTTCGTTGACGTTGCGCTCGAGGAAGTTCGGCTCGATTTCCAGCTCGCTCATCGCGGTCTTTGCTTCCTTGACCCAGTGCCGCAGCTTGGGAGCCTCACCGCGCACTGCAGTGGCAGCGGTGCGGAGGAAGTTCGACATGGAGACGCCGGGGACCTCCACCGGGTACTGCATGGCCAGGAACAGACCGGCGCGGGCGCGCTCGTCGACGCTCATCTCGAGAACGTCTTCACCGTCGAGGGTGATGGTGCCCGAGGTGACGGCGTACTTCGGGTGACCGGCGATGGCATAGGACAAGGTGGACTTGCCGGAGCCGTTGGGACCCATGATGGCGTGCGTTTCACCGGACTTCACGGTCAGGTCGACGCCCTTGAGGATGTTGATGGGCTCCGCGGTCGTATCGGAGTTCGCGACGCTGACGTGCAGATCGCGGATTTCGAGTGTGGACATCTTGAGGTTCCTTTGTGCTGTCGAGAAAGGTTCGGGTGAGAGCTACGCGCCGACGACGGCGAGTTCGGTCTCTATGGCCGCGTCCAAGCGCTCGCGTACGGCGGGCACCGGAATCTTGTCGATGATCTCGTGGAAGAAGCCGCGCACCACGAGACGTCGAGCGACCTCCTCGGAGATACCGCGAGCGCGCAGGTAGAACAGCTGCTCGTCGTCGAACCGGCCGGTGGCGCTGGCGTGGCCCGCTCCGACGATCTCGCCGGTCTCGATCTCGAGGTTCGGTACCGAATCGGCACGAGCCCCGTCGGTGAGCACCAGGTTTCGATTGAGCTCGTAGGTCTCGGTTCCCTCGGCTTCCGCGCGAATGAGAACGTCGCCGATCCACACCGTGTGCGCATCGTGCTTGCCCGGGCCCACTTCGCCCTGCAGCGCACCCTTGTACATCACGTTCGACTTGCAGTGCGGAGCCGAGTGATCCACGAGCAGCCGCTGCTCGAGATGCTGGCCGGCATCCGCAAAATAGACACCGAGCAGGTTCGCGTCGCCGCCGGGAGCGCTGTAGCGCACCGTCGGGCTGATGCGCACCAGATCGCCGCCGAGGCTGACGTTGTAGTGGCGCAACACCGCATCGCGTCCGAGCAGCGCATGATGCGCCGCCACGTGCACGGCGTCGGACTGCCAGTCCTGGATGAGCACGACGTGCAACTGCGAGCTGTCGCCCAGCACGAACTCGACGTTCTCGGCGTACGTGCCGCTGCCACGCTGATCGATCACCACAGTGGCGCGAGCGAACGTCCCCAGACGAATCTGGACGTGTCCGTAGGCCACGTGGTCGACGCCCGGTCCGTCGATCGTGATCTCGATCGGCTCCGCCACCTCGACCTCGTTCGCGACACTGACGATCGTGGCCTCGGTGAATGCCGAATATGCCTGTGCGGCAATACGATCGGCGGGTACGCCGGCCTTGCCGAGTCGCTCGTCGTCGCGCCCGACGGTCTCCACGACCACCCGATCGGCAGCCCCGACGGTGACCTGAGCGGCACCGTCGGCGACTGCTGAACCGTCGTGCAGGCCACGGAGGCGACGCAGCGGGGTGAAGCGCCACAACTCGTCACGACCGGACGGGATCTCGAACGCGTTCACGTCGTAGGACGTGAACTGCATTCCCTTGTTCTCGACCAACTTCGACTTGTCTTCCTTGGCGGAATCCGGGTTCTCGGATGCGACGGCACCCATGACTCCGGTGACGGGGTTGTTCACTTATCCGACCGACCCTTCCATCTGCAACTCGATGAGCCGGTTGAGCTCGAGTGCGTACTCCATCGGCAGTTCGCGAGCGATGGGCTCGACGAAACCGCGGACCACCATTGCCATCGCTTCGTCCTCGGTCATACCGCGACTCATCAGGTAGAACAGCTGATCGTCGCTGACCTTCGAGACGGTGGCCTCGTGACCCATCGACACGTCGTCCTCACGGATGTCGACGTACGGGTACGTGTCCGACCGACTGATCGTGTCGACCAGCAACGCATCGCACTTGACCGTCGAACGCGAGCCGTGAGCGCCCTTGTTGATCTGAATCAGACCGCGGTAGGACGTCCGGCCGCCACCACGGGCGACGGACTTGCTGACGATGTTCGACGACGTGTGCGGTGCCAGGTGCAGCATCTTCGAGCCGGTGTCCTGGTGCTGATCGGGTCCTGCGAACGCGACGGAGAGAACCTCGCCCTTCGCGTACTCGCCGGTCATCCACACAGCCGGGTACTTCATCGTGACCTTGGAGCCGATGTTGCCGTCGACCCACTCCATCGTCGCGCCGGCCTCTGCCTTGGCACGCTTGGTGACCAGGTTGTAGACGTTGTTCGACCAGTTCTGGATGGTGGTGTAGCGGCACCGACCGCCCTTCTTGACGATGATCTCCACCACGGCGGAGTGCAACGAATCCGACTTGTAGATCGGCGCGGTGCAACCCTCGACGTAGTGCACGTAGGCACCCTCGTCGACGATGATCAGCGTGCGCTCGAACTGACCCATGTTCTCGGTGTTGATCCGGAAGTAGGCCTGCAGCGGGATGTCGACGTGGACGCCCGGCGGGATGTAGATGAACGATCCACCCGACCACACCGCGGTGTTCAGCGCGGAGAACTTGTTGTCGCCCGCGGGAATGACGGTGCCGAAGTACTCACGGAACAGCTCCGGCTGCTCCTTGAGCGCGGTGTCGGTGTCGAGGAACAACACACCCTGAGCCTCGAGATCCTCACGGATCGAGTGGTAGACGACCTCGGACTCGTACTGAGCGGCGACACCGGAGACCAGACGCTGCTTCTCGGCCTCGGGGATGCCGAGCTTGTCGTACGTGTTCTTGATGTCCTCGGGCAGGTCTTCCCACGTCGCAGCCTGCTTCTCGCTGGAACGAACGAAGTACTTGATGTTGTCGAAGTCGATGCCGTCGAGGTTGGAACCCCAGTTCGGCATGGGCTTGCGATCGAAGGTCTTGAGCGCCTTGAGGCGTGCCTCGAGCATCCACTCGGGCTCGCTCTTCTTCTCGGAGATGTCGCGGACGACGGCCTCGGAGAGACCGCGCTTGGCGCTTTCGCCGGCTACGTCCGAATCGGCCCAGCCGTATCCGTACGTGCCCAGCGAGGCAATGGTCTCGTCCTGGGTCAGCGGCGCGGTGGGTGTCACCTGGTCTGGTGTGACGGTCATGCGGGCTCCTTCCGGAGGCGTGGGCGTTCTCCGACACGGGGCTGTGCGTCGGAAGTCTTCTTGTCGGAACTATCGGTACTCGGGTGTTCGGTTCGGTCGGTCGTGAACCGGTTCACGGTCAACGGCACATGCGTCGTGCACGCGCAGTTGCCGTTGGCAATGGTCGCCAGACGCTGGACATGCGTGCCCAGGATCTCGGCGAACGCAGTCTGTTCCGCCTCGCACAGCTCCGGAAACTCCGAAGCGACGTGCGACACCGGGCAGTGGTGCTGGCAGATCTGCACTCCATTACCCACCTGACGGGTGGTCGCAGAGAATCCGGCGGCACTGAAGGCGTCGGCGATTCGCTCGGCTGCGTCCTCGACGGCATGCGCGTCGGAACCCGTGGCCGGTTCGACGTCGGCCACGATGGTGTTCACCCGCTGCCGGGCGAACGTCTCGATGGCTGCGTCTCCACCGATCTTGCGCAGTTGCCGCATGGCGGCACCGGCGAGATCGTCGTAGGTATGGCCGAGCCGATTTCGTCCAGCGGCAGTGAGCTGGAAGTACTTGGCCGGTCGACCTCGGCCGCGCTGACGCGCGCCGGCAGGAGTGGTGACGCGGGCCTCGCCGGCATCGATGAGGGCATCGAGATGCCGTCGGACACCTGCTGCACTCAACCCGAGCCGAGTGCCGATGTCGGAGGCCGTGATGGGGCCCTCTTCCAGCAGTAGAGTGACCACCGCGCCCCTGGTCTGTCCTTCGGGAAGCGAGGTCTGTCGAACCGACGGCGCGCCTGCGCCGGCGGTCGAGGAATCGACGCTCCCCGGACGCGCGAACGTGCTCTCGGTTGTTTTCACAACACCAGTGTGACGGAATTGTTTTCCCTGGTCCACCAAGGGTGCCCTATGCCGGGTGCAACACTCGTCACGTGTCGGCCGGGAGGACGGTGCGGGCGTCGGCCATGAGCACAGCTACGCTCCCATTGTGTCATCGACCGACAGTGAGCAGAGCTCCGAACGCTCACGTTCCACGGGCAGAGCACGTCGACCGACCGGTACCGACGACTCGACATCGACGCTCGTACAGGCTCTTCGCCGGTACGTCGTGGCCCCCGCACGACGGGTCATCGGACTGGAACCCACTCCACCGGGCGGCGTGGTGGCCACCCTGCACGGAGACGAGCAGGAAGCGCCCGGCCTGAATCCGGCGGAAACGGTTCAACTGCGGACCATTCGCCGCTTCGGTGCAGCGGGTGCACTACTGATGACGATCGGTGCCCTCGGCGCCGGAGCGCAACCGGTGCTGCAGAATCCCGTCGCCGGAGTTCGATTTCTGAGCCTGCCGTCCCGCATGGCCAGCTCTGCCCTCACCGTCACGATGACCGGCACCGTCATCGTGGTCATCGCCTGGTTGTTGCTCGGCAGGTTCGCCCTCGGCCGGACGCGATCGGGAAACATCCCCCGGCGTCTCACCAGATCGCAGATGGACCGCACGCTGCTGCTGTGGATTCTGCCACTGTGTGTTGCGCCACCGATGTTCTCGCGGGACGTGTACTCGTATCTGGCGCAGAGCGAGATCACCGCACGCGGACTCGACCCCTACGAAGTCGGTCCCCAGACTGCACTCGGGGCCGACAACGTTCTGACCCGAACGGTGCCGAACATCTGGCGCGAGACGCCTGCGCCGTACGGTCCCCTGTTCCTGTGGATGGGTCGCGGAATCACATACCTGACCGGTGAAAACATCGTCGCCGGCATCTTTCTGCACCGACTTCTCGCGCTGGCGGGCGTCGCGCTGATCGTCTGGGCCCTGCCGCGGCTGGCTCGCCGCTGCGGAGTGGCCTCGGTCAGTGCGCTATGGCTCGGTGCCGCGAACCCGCTGCTGCTGTTCCATCTGGTGGCCGGAATTCACAACGAGGCCCTGATGATCGGGCTCATGCTCGCCGGCACCGAACTCGCGCTGCGAGGCGTCGAACGCTCGGGCGCGATGCGAAGAACCGACATCGCATTCCTCGTCGGCGGAGCGGCAGTCATCGCACTGTCGTCGACGATCAAGATTCCATCGCTGATCGCCCTCGGCTTCGTGGGCATGGCGCTGTCGAGGCGGTGGGGCGGGACCCTGCGATCCGTGGTGTACGTGGCAGTCCTCCTCGGCACGATTGCCGTCGCAGTACAGGTTGCCGTCAGTCTCGGTAGCGGACTCGGATTCGGATGGATCAACACTCTGGGCACTGCGGGCGTCGTACGAAGCTGGATGTCGATCCCCACGATCCTGGGATTGGGCACCGGATTCGTGGGCGTACTGCTCGGCCTCGGCGACCACACCACCGCCGTGTTGGGTCTGACCCGTCCGATCGCGGCCGTCGTCGCCGGCGTCATCGTCGTCCGCATGCTCATCGCAGTCCTGCGCGGGCGATTGCATCCGGTCGGCGCGCTCGGCGTGGCTCTGGGCGCGGTGGTGTTGCTGTTTCCGGTGGTGCAACCGTGGTACCTGCTGTGGGCGGTGATTCCGTTGGCCGCCTGGGCTACCACGCCGTCGTTCCGTCGACCGGCAATCGCCTTCTCGTCTTTGGTCAGCGTCATCTTGATGCCGAACGGCAGCGAGTATCTGCCGTTCCAGATCGTTCAGGCCGCAGTGATGACGATCCTGACCATCGCCGTCCTGTATCTCCTCACGCGAAACCGTATGCCGTGGCCCACACGCAGCCGACCACCGGCACGCGACCGCGGCGCCGACGAATACGCTGAGTCCTCGTGATCTCCGGGACGTCCACAGCGTCGCAACCTGTCGTGCAACTCAACGACGTGCGCAAGTCCTACGACGGCGTCACCGCAGTCGACGGCCTCAGCCTCGACATCGGCCCGGGCGAGGTCCTGGCACTCCTCGGTCCGAACGGTGCAGGCAAGACCACCACCGTCGAGATGTGCGAAGGATTCGTCGTCCCCGACAGTGGGTCGGTCCGCGTACTCGGGCTCGACCCCATCACCGAGTCGGCGCAACTGAGGCCTCGAATCGGCGTCATGCTCCAGGGCGGCGGCGCGTATCCCGGTTCCAAAGCCGGTGAAATGCTGGGCCTCGTCGCGTCGTATTCGGCCGATCCGCACGATCCGGCCTGGCTGCTCGAGTGCCTCGGACTCACCTCGGCCGTCCGCACTCCGTATCGGCGGCTGTCCGGTGGACAGCAACAGCGACTCGCACTGGCGTGCGCCATCGTCGGGCGCCCCGAACTGGTGTTTCTCGACGAACCCACTGCCGGTCTCGACGCTCAGGCCCGACTGCTGGTGTGGGAGCTGATCGATGCACTGCGGCGCGACGGCGTGGGCGTGCTGCTCACCACGCACCTGATGGACGAGGCCGAGCAGCTGGCGGACCGGTTGACGATCATCGACAACGGCCGCGTCGTGGCGTCCGGTTCGCCGTCGGAACTGACCAAACAGGGTGCCGAGGGCCAACTGCGGTTCACCGCTCCCCCTGGTCTCGAACTGTCGATGCTCGACGCGGCGCTGCCCCCGGGTTACGTACCGTCGGAACCGACACCCGGGTCCTACGTGGTCGCGGGTGTGATCGAGCCACAGATATTGGTGATCGTCACGTCCTGGTGCGCCCAACAGGACGTCCTCGCCACCGAGTTGCAGGTCGACCAGCGCCGCCTCGAGGACGTGTTCCTGGAATTGACCGGTAGAGAATTGAGGAAGTGACGGTGCGCAGAGAAGCCCGGCTCGCCGACAACCGATTCGAGACAGGTCTGTTCGCGCCTCGTCCACAACCGGCGTCGGCGTCGCGCATGCTGTTCGCGCAGACGCGTCTCGAACTGAAGTTGTTGCTGCGCAACGGCGAGCAGTTGCTGCTGACGATGTTCATCCCGATCACCTTGTTGATCGGGCTCACTCTCCTGCCGTTCGGTGCATTGGGTGATGACCGAGTTGCTCAGGTGGTACCCGCAGTGATGATGGTGGCCATCATGTCGACGGCGTTCACCGGCCAGGCGATCGCGGTCGGCTTCGACCGACGCTACGGCGCGCTGAAACGCCTCGGCGCTACGCCACTTCCACGCTGGGGAATCATCGGCGGCAAATCCGCTGCAGTCGTGATAGTCGTGATTCTGCAGTCGGTTCTGCTCGGCTCCATCGGCGTGGCTCTCGGTTGGCGTCCGGCAACAACGGGCCTGTTGCTCGGTGCGGTGATCATCGCTCTCGGCACCGTCACCTTCGCGTCCATGGGATTGCTGCTCGGCGGCACGTTGCGGGCGGAGATCGTGTTGGCACTGGCCAACATCGCGTGGTTCGTGATGCTCGGCATCGGCAGCGCGGTATTCGTCGACGACCAGATTCCCCAGGGTGTGCAGAACGTTGCGCGCATCGTTCCGTCCGGAGCACTCGGTGAGGCTTTGAGCCGAGGCGTTGCGTCGTCGTTCGATGTGTTCGGCGTGGTCGTGCTGCTGGTGTGGGCCGCGGTCTGCAGCACCCTCGCGGTCCGCACCTTCAAATTCACCTGACGCAGGCTCACCACCCAACGACGCTGTGTAGTTGATCGGCGTTTACCATCGTGGTGTGCTGTACAGAGCGTTCTTGCGCGTCGTCGATCTTCTACCACTGCCCTCGCTTCGTGTGCAGCGAATTCTGGCGTTCGTTGCGATCGTCACCCAGGGCGGCATCGCCGTGACCGGCGCGGTGGTCCGAGTGACCGGCTCCGGGCTCGGCTGCCCCACCTGGCCGCAGTGCTTCCCCGGGAGCTTCACTCCCGTCGGAGTGTCCGAGGTCCCCGTGCTGCACCAGGCCGTGGAGTTCGGCAATCGACTGCTGACCTTCGTAGTGGTCCTCGCGGCGGCCGCCATCGTCATTGCGGTCACCCGCGCCCGGCGGCGCCGCGAGGTGCTGTTCTTCGCATGGCTGATGCCGCTCGGCACCGTCGTACAAGCCGTCATCGGCGGATTCACCGTGCTGACCGGACTGCTGTGGTGGACGGTCGCCGTGCATCTCGTCGTCTCGATGGCCATGGTCTGGTTGGCCACGCTGCTGTACGCCAAGGTGGGCGAGAGCGACGCGGCAACCGCATCGACCCCCACCGTCCCGGCCGCACTGCGGGCTCTCGTCGGCTTGTCCGGGGTGGCCCTGACCGCGGTACTGATCGCGGGCACGATGGTGACCGGAGCCGGTCCGCACGCCGGAGACAAGAGCATCGAGGAACCCGTCCCCCGTCTCGGGATAGAGATCGTGACGCTCGTGCACGCGCATTCCCAGTTCCTGGTCGGCTACCTGGCCTTGCTGGTCGGGCTGGGATTCGCGTTGTATGCAGTGCATGCGCCGACCGTGGTCAAACGCCGGTTGCAGGTTCTGATCGCGCTGGTGCTGGCGCAGTCGCTGATCGGACTGGTGCAGTACTTCACCGGTGTTCCCGCAGTCCTCGTCGCATTTCACGTCGCCGGAGCGGGTGCCTGCACTGCTGCGACGGCAGCACTGTGGGCTGCCTGCCGCACCCGCGGCCCGGTCGAGACCGCACCCGTGGAGAACATCGAGGGCGTAGCCGTCGGCTCGTGACGCTCGGTCCTGCTTCGAGCGAGGTGGAGGGGCAGCCGACCTCCCCCTCAGATGGCCGACTGCCTCTCCACTGACTTCGACGCACCGGGTTCCAGGATGGTTCCCGCCGAATCGAACAAATTTCGGAAGCTTCTCGCGCTCAGACGATCGCCTGGTTGCGGGCCTTGGGGAACTTCTTCTGGCCGGCGACCCACCCGGCCATCTTCTCGTAGTGGCCCGGTGCCGGATTGACCGAACTGACCAGCTCGCGGTCCCATTCCCCCTCGGTCAACTCGTCGAACCTGTCGACGATCGCGTGTGCCATGGCCGTGGACGGAACCACCTGATCTCCGAGCACCCCATCGGCACCGACCAATGTCAGTCGCGTCCCGGCCCGGCCGACCGGCTGGATTACGACCTGAGCGGAATTACCGTGCTCGGCGAGAAAGCTCTTCACTGCCGCCAGCGTTCCCTTGGGAACTTCGTTCGACGTGTTCTTCTCGATGCCCGCACTGTCGATTTCGGTAGCCATGCAGACACGATACCGAGGTCGTCCAAGCTCGACGCATCGACCCGTCGAGTCGTTACTGATCAGTAACTTCGCCGCCCCGATCGATGCATGCCGCGTCCGGGTGCCGTAGCGCGAGCACTGACGTGTAAAACGGTGTGCATGCGTGCCATTCGAGTAGACAACACCGGCGGTCCCGAGGTCCTGACGATCGTCGAGATGCCGACACCGACGCCGGGACCTGCACAAATTCTGGTGAAAACGGACGCCATCGGCATCAATTACATCGACACCTACTTCCGGCGGGGCATGTACCCACGCGAGCTGCCGTACGTTCCGGGCGACGAGGGTTCCGGAGTGGTTCAGGAAGTCGGCGCGAACGTCACGCAGTTCGCTCCAGGAGATCGCGTCGCCTGGGCTGCCGCGCCGGCAAGCTACGCAGAATTCGTCCTGGTGGACGAATCTGCTGCCATTACCGTCCCCGACGGCGTTCCAGCCGACCAGGCGGCATCGGCGCTGCTGCAGGGCATGACGGCGCACTATCTGCTCGAATCCACGTACCCCGCCCAGCCCGGTGAGACCGTGCTGGTACATGCGGGAGCGGGCGGCGTCGGACTCATGCTGACGCAGCTTGCGGTGGCCAAGGGCGTGAACGTGATCACGACGGTGTCCACGGACGAGAAGGCCGAACTCTCGGCACGCACCGGTGCAGCACACGTACTCCGCTACGACGACGACATCGCCGCACGCGTTCGCGACATCACCGACGGCGACGGGGTTCACGCGGTGTACGACGGTGTCGGTGCGGACACGTTCGAGGCCAGCCTGGCCTCGCTTCGGATACGAGGCACGCTTGCCCTGTTCGGGGCCGCCAGCGGCCCGGTGCCGCCCCTGGATCCGCAGCGTCTCAACGGTGCCGGTTCCCTGTTCCTCACCAGACCCACGCTCGCGCATCACATACGGGACCGAGCCGAGCTGGAGTGGCGGGCCGGCGACGTCTTCTCAGCGATAGCGAGTGGCACGCTCACCGTGCTGGTGGGCGCTCGCTACGCACTCGAGGATGCGGCGCAGGCCCATATCGACCTCGAGTCACGCACAACGACAGGGTCCATCGTTCTGGTTCCCTGAAAGCCGACTCTCGGCGAGGGCGCGCTCAGGAGAAGATCTGAGCGAGCGTGTTCCAGCCGAGTACGGAGTCCACGGCCAGGCCGCAGAACACGAGGGCAAGGTACTCGTTGGAGAGAATGAACAGCTTCAGCGGTTTGACCGGAGTTCCGGCTCGGACTCCCGCGTAGAGGCGGTGAGCCACGACCAGGAACCACGCTCCCGAAGCCACGGCCACGACGGCGTAGACGACGCCGGAGCCCGGTGCCAGCGCAAGAGTGGCGGCGACGGTGGCCCAGGCGTAGAGCACGATGTGCTTGGTGACCTTGGTTTCCGAGGCCACGGCCGGCAACATCGGCACGTTCGCGGCCTGGTAGTCCTCCTTGTAGCGCAACATCAACGCCCAGGTGTGGGGTGGGGTCCACAGGAAGATGACCAGGAACATCACCAGCGCCTGCCAGCCGATCGTGCCGGTCACGGCGGACCAACCGATCATCACCGGCATACAGCCGGCCGCGCCGCCCCACACCACGTTCTGCGAGGTGCGCCGCTTGAGGATCAGGGTGTAGACGAAGATGTAGAAACAGATCGTCACCACCGCGAGCACGCCGCTGAGCAGGTTGGTCGTGGCCCACAACCAGAAGAACGAGAACACGCCGAGCACGAGACCGAAAACCAGCGCATGCGAGACAGGCATCGCACCACGAGCAAGCGGACGCTTCTCGGTCCGCTTCATGACCTTGTCGATGTCGGCGTCGACCACCATGTTCAGAGTGTTGGCACTGGCGGCGGCCAACATGCCGCCGAAGAGCGTGGTCAGGATCAGCCAGGGATCGACGTTGCCTCGGTCGGCCAACAGCATTGCCGGGATCGTGGTCACCAGAAGGAGCTCGATGACCCGGGGCTTAGTCAGCGCAACGTACGCGAGGACGAGTGCGAACGCTCTGCGCGGGGCAGACGACTGCGGGGCGGTCTGCGCGGACTCGCTCTGGTCGTCTGCTCCGAATCCGGGGCCGCCGGCGAATCCGTGTCCGCCCGGCTGCTGCCCAATTCGCACTGCGTCTCCTCGCACGACTGTTCATTCTCTGGCGCTCGGCCACTTGCTCACGCGCCAGCGGCACGCGGGTTCACTCTGCACGACGACCGTGGACGCCAACGCGCACGTCCGATCGTCCCGATTCGAACCAACTGCGATCGGCACACGTGCACTACTACAGACGATGGTAGACGGCAGGGTTTGCACGTCCAATTCGCAGGGCACCCAAAGTGAGGAATCAGTCGTCTGCGACCGACCCGCGCACACTCGGCCGGGGGAAGGCACGACAGTAGCGGCGGACGGAACTAGGCTGGTAGGGGACGTCCTTCGGCACCGACTACGTTCGCGCCTCACGCAGGCGCTGTGCAGTTGCTGCCGAGCGACGACTCCTCGGAGCCACAACTCGAACGAATGTCAGGAGATTTCTGCTCGTGTCGATCACAGACGATATTGACGTCCTCACCACAGCGCACCACCCGAGCGACTGGACGGACCTGGACACCCGAGCGGTCGACACCGTTCGTGTCCTGGCAGCGGACGCAGTGCAGAAGGTCGGTAACGGCCACCCCGGAACCGCGATGAGCTTGGCTCCCCTCGCCTACACCCTCTTTCAGCGCACCATGCGTCACGACCCCACCGACACGCACTGGATCGGTCGCGACCGTTTCGTACTCTCGTGCGGCCACTCGAGCCTGACCCTGTACCTGCAGCTCTACTTGGGTGGTTTCGGCCTCGAACTCGCTGACATCGAGGCATTGCGGACCTACAAGTCCAAGACGCCCGGCCACCCCGAGTTCCGCCACACCGACGGCGTCGAGATCACCACCGGCCCGCTCGGACAGGGTCTGGCCTCCGCTGTGGGCATGGCGATGGCATCGCGCCGCGAGCGTGGCCTGTTCGATCCCGAACCTGCGCTCGGTGAAAGCCCGTTCGACCACTTCATCTATGTGATCGCCTCCGACGGCGACATCGAAGAGGGCGTCACCTCCGAGGCGTCGTCGCTTGCCGGCACGCAGCAGCTCGGCAACCTGATCCTGTTCTACGACGACAACAAGATCTCCATCGAGCATGCGACCGACATCGCGTTGTCGGAGAACACTGCGGCCCGGTACGAGGCCTACGGCTGGCACGTGCAGGTGGTCGAGGGCGGCGAGAACGTGACCGCGATCGAAGAAGCCATCGAGGCCGCCAAGGCCGTCACCGACAAGCCGTCGATCATCGTGCTTCGCACCATCATCGGGTTCCCGGCCCCGACGATGATGAACACCGGTGCGGTCCACGGTGCCGCCCTGGGCGACGAGGAAGTGGCGAAGGTCAAGCAGGCCCTGGACTTCGACCCGTCCAAGACCTTCGAGGTCAGTGACGAGGTCATCGGACACACCCGCAAGCTCCAGGAGCGTGGCCACAAGGCCCACACCGAGTGGACGACGCAGTTCGAGGAGTGGGCCGCGCGCGAGCCCGAACGCAAGCAGCTGCTCGATCGGCTGCAGCAGGGCACGCTGCCCGAGAACTGGACCGACGTGCTGCCTACGTGGGAGCCCGGCAGCAAGGCCGTCGCGACGCGTGCGGCCTCCGGCGAGGTACTCAATGCGGTCGGCCCCGTGCTGCCGGAACTGTGGGGCGGCTCGGCCGACCTCGCAGGCAGCAACAACACCACGATCAAGGGTGCCAAGTCCTTCGGCCCCACCTCGATCTCCACGGACGACTGGGACGCCGAGCCCTACGGCCGCACGCTGCACTTCGGAATTCGTGAGCACGCCATGGGCGCGATCCTGTCCGGCATCGTCATGCACGGACCCACCCGCGCCTACGGCGGCACGTTCATGCAGTTCAGCGACTACATGCGGCCGTCGGTCCGCCTGGCCTCGCTGATGGACATCGACCCCATCTACGTATGGACCCACGACTCCATCGGCCTCGGCGAAGACGGCCCCACGCACCAGCCGGTGGAACACCTCGCGGCACTGCGCGCCATTCCGAACCTCTCGGTAGTGCGTCCCGGTGACGCGAACGAGACGGCGTTCGCATGGCAGGCCGTGCTGGCCAGGTCGAGCAGCAGCGGTCCCGTCGGTCTGGCTCTGACGCGTCAGGGAATTCCGATCCTGGAAGGCACCAGCTTCGAGGGTGTGTCGAAGGGCGGGTACATCCTGTCCGAGTCCTCCAAGTCGGCCCCCGACGTCGTCCTGATCGGTACCGGTTCCGAGTTGCAGTACGCGGTCGAGGCTCAGAAGCAACTCGAGGATCAGGGCATCGCGGCACGTGTGGTGTCCATGCCGTGCGTCGAGTGGTTCGAGAGTCAGGACCAGAACTACCGAGACCAGGTCCTTCCGCCGACCGTCAAGGCGCGGGTGTCCATCGAGGCCGGTATCGCCATGCCGTGGTGGAAGATCGTCGGCGGTTTCGGCGAGATCATTTCACTCGAGCACTACGGCGAATCTGCCGATGCGGCAACGCTGTTCCGCGAGTTCGGCTTCACCGCCGACGCCGTCGTCGCGGCCGCGCAGCGCTCCATCACCAACGTGAAGGGATAATTCGAATGACTCAGAACAAGAACCTGGCAGACCTGTCCGCCGCCGGAATCTCGGTATGGCTGGACGACCTGTCGCGCGATCGCATCCGGTCGGGCAACCTCAAGGACCTCATCGACACCAAGAGCGTCGTGGGTGTCACGACCAACCCGTCGATCTTCCAGGCAGCGCTGAGCAAGGGCGACGCCTACGACGAGCAGGTCACCAAGCTGGCCGGTGAAGGTGCCGACGTCGAGACCACGATCCGCACGGTCACCACGGACGACGTCCGTGAGGCATGCGACATCCTGATGCCCCAGTACGAGGCCAGCTCGGGCGTCGACGGCCGCGTGTCCATCGAGGTCGATCCCCGCATGGCACACGACGCGGACAAGACGTACGAGCAGGCCGTCGAACTCTGGAAGATTGTCGACCGACCGAATCTTCTGATCAAGATTCCGGCGACCGAAGAAGGCATTCCCGCCATCGCCAAGGTGGTCGGCGAAGGTATCAGCGTCAACGTGACGCTGATCTTCTCCGTCGAGCGGTACGAGCTGGTGATGAACGCCTACCTCGAGGGCCTCGAGGCTGCCCGCGCTGCCGGTCACGACCTCGACAAGATTCACTCGGTGGCGTCGTTCTTCGTCTCTCGCGTCGACAGCGAGATCGATTCGCGGCTCGACGCGATCGGCACGCCGGACGCCGAGGAGCTCAAGGGCAAGGCCGCCCTGGCCAATGCCCGCCTGGCCTACGTGGCGTACCAGCAGGTCTTCGAGGTCGCACCTCGATTCCGCGAGCTCGTCGGCAGCGGTGCCCGTCCGCAACGGCCGCTTTGGGCCTCGACGGGCGTCAAGTCCGACGCCTACCCCGACACGATGTACGTCACCGAGTTGGTCTCTCCCAACACGGTGAACACCATGCCCGAGAAGACGATGGACGCGGTTGCCGATCACGGCGAGGTCGTCGGCGACACCGTTTCGGGCAAGGGACCGGAGTCGCAGGAGATCTTCGATCGCATCTCTGCGCTGGGCATCGATCTGACCGATGTCTTCCTGACGCTCGAGAACGAGGGCGTTCAGAAGTTCGAGGCGGCCTGGAACGAGTTGCTCGAGGCCACCGACGAGCAGCTCCGCCGAGCAGGTCAGAAGAGCTGACCTGTGCCCACCGCAGACACAGAAAATCTGAATCCCGCGAACTGGACGAACCCACTGCGCGATCCGCGCGACAAGCGGCTCCCCCGCATTGCGGGCCCGTGCAGCATGGTCATCTTCGGGGTGACCGGCGACCTCGCGCGTAAGAAGCTCATGCCTGCGGTGTACGACCTGGCGAACCGGGGGCTGCTGCCCCCCGGTTTCGCCCTGGTCGGTTTTGCGCGGCGGGAATGGCAGAACCAGGACTTCGCGAAGATCGTGCACGATTCCGTACGCGATCACGCGCGCACTCCCTTCAGCGAGGAGGTCTGGAACACCCTCGCGGAGGGTTTTCGGTTCGTCCAAGGCACGTTCGACGACGACGCAGCGTTCGACGAGCTGTCGCGAACGCTGACCGAACTCGACGAGACCCGTGGCACCGGGGGTAATCACGCCTTTTACCTGTCCATTCCCCCCGGCGCGTTTCCCGTGGTGCTCGAGCAACTGTCGCGTTCTGGTCTGGCTCGAGGCGACGACGGGCACTGGCGCCGGGTGGTCATCGAGAAGCCGTTCGGCCACGATCTGGAGAGCGCCAAGGAGCTCAACGCGATCGTGAACCGAGTGTTCCCCGAAGACACCGTCTTTCGGATCGACCACTACCTCGGCAAGGAGACGGTGCAGAACATTCTGGCTCTGCGCTTCGCCAATCAGCTGTTCGACCCGATCTGGAACGCGCACTACGTCGACCACGTTCAGATCACGATGGCCGAGGACATCGGATTGGGCGGTCGCGCAGGGTATTACGACGGTATCGGTGCCGCCCGTGACGTCATCCAGAACCACCTCCTGCAGCTGCTTGCCATCACTGCGATGGAGGAGCCGGTGAGCTTCAACCCCAAGGAGTTGCAGTCGGAGAAGATCAAGGTGCTCTCGGCGACCAAGCTCGCGGAGCCCCTCGATCGCACCTCCGCTCGCGGTCAGTACTCCGCAGGCTGGCAGGGCAGTCAGAAAGTGAAGGGGCTCAAGGAGGAAGAGGGATTCGACTCCGAGTCCAACACCGAGACCTACGCTGCCATCACCCTCGAGGTGGATACGCGACGCTGGGGCGGTGTGCCGTTCTATCTCCGCACCGGCAAGGCGCTCGGTCGGCGAGTCACCGAGATCGCAATGGTGTTCAAACGCGCACCGCACCTGCCGTTCGACGCCACGATGACCGAGGAGCTCGGTCAGAATGCGTTGGTCATTCGAGTACAGCCCGACGAGGGCGTGACGATGCGATTCGGCTCCAAGGTTCCCGGATCCAGCATGCAGGTACGTGACGTCTCGATGGACTTCAGTTACGGCCAGGCGTTCACCGAATCCTCGCCCGAGGCGTACGAGCGACTCATCCTCGATGTGTTGCTCGGTGAACCCTCACTGTTCCCGGTCAACGCAGAGGTCGAACTGTCGTGGAAGATTCTCGACCCGATTCTGGACTTCTGGGCCTCGGGCGGCACAGCGGAGCCGTACGAAGCCGGAACCTGGGGTCCGTCCTCGGGTGACGAGATGATGCACCGCACCGGACGCGAATGGAGAAGGCCGTGATTGTCGACATCCCCGCCACCACGACGGCCGAGGTCGGCAAGAAGTTGGTGGAGGTTCGTGAGGCAGGTGGCGCGGTGACCATCGGCCGCGTGCTGACACTGATCGTCGCCAGCCGCGATCCGGCCAAGGCCGAGCGAGCCATCGACGCGGCGAACGAGGCGAGCCGCGAGCACCCGTGCCGCGTCATCGTGCTCATCCACGGCGACCGATCGGCCGAGTCGAGCCTCGACGCGCAGATCCGCGTCGGGGGTGACGCCGGTGCCTCGGAGGTCGTGGTGCTGCGTCTGAACGGTGAACTCGCCGATCATGAACACAGTGTGGTCATTCCGTTCTTGCTGCCCGACACTCCGATCGTGGCGTGGTGGCCGGACGAGGCACCGACCGTTCCAGCCAAGGACCCGTTGGGGCGCTTGGCAATTCGACGGATCACCGATGCCACGAACTCTCCTGACACCACGGCTGCGATCAAGGGGCGGCTGAGCAGCTATACCGAGGGCGACACCGATCTCTCGTGGAGTCGCATCACGTACTGGCGTGGTCTGTTGGCCACGGCCCTGGATCAGGCACCGTACGAGGCCGTCGTCTCGGCAACGGTGTCGGGACTGGCCGAGGAGCCGGCACTCGACATTCTGGCCGGTTGGCTGGCCGCGAAACTCGACGTCCCGGTGTCTCGACGAGAAGGCGAGCTGAAAGTGGAGATGATCAGGGAGAACAGCAGCATCTCGCTGACGCGTCCGCAAACAGGGAAAACCGCAACGTTGCGGCGCACCGGCCAGCCCGACGCCGAAGTCGCACTGGCACGACGCAACACTCGAGAGTGCCTGGCCGAAGAATTGCGCCGACTCGACACGGATGAGATCTACGAATTGGCCCTGCACGGACTGTCGAAAGTGAGCTATGAGTAAGACATCGGTCCTTCAGTACCTGGACGCGCAGGCCCTGGTCGATGCCGCGCGAGCTCGATTCGTCGAGGTCGTCACGGCCGCGCAGGCCGAGCGCGGCTCGGCGTCGGTGGTGCTCACCGGCGGCGGCACCGGAATCGCGTTGTTGGAGGCACTACGCCGCGACTCCGGATCGATCGACTGGAGCAAGGTCGACATCTTCTTCGGCGACGAGCGTTTTCTGCCGTCGGGTGACTCGGAACGCAACGAGGTACAGGCCGCGCAGGCTCTGCTCGACCACGTCGACGTTCACCCGGATCGAGTCTTCAGGATGGCTGCGTCCGACGGACCACACGGGAGCGATCCCGAGGTGGCGGCCGCGACGTATGCGCAGATCCTTCATTCTCGCTCCGAGGGAGAGCCGACACCTGCATTCGACATCCACCTGTTGGGCATGGGCGGCGAGGGTCACATCAATTCGCTTTTCCCGCATACCGACGCCGTGCGTGAAGAGCATCGCTACGTCGTCGCGGTCGAGGACTCCCCCAAGCCACCGCCCGTGCGCATCACCCTGACGCTTCCCGCAGTTCGCCGTGCACAGCACGTGTGGTTGCTCGTGTCGGGAGCGAACAAAGCCGACGCCGTCGCGGCCGCGGTCGGTGGAGCCGATTCGGACGAGGTCCCGTCGGCCGGCGCGTTGGGTAGCGAATCCACGGTGTGGTTCCTCGATTCCGGCGCAGCCTCCAAGCTGGACAGCTGATACCGAACCGTTCGATCCTGCGCGACTAGTCGGACTGGACCGAGTCGGGGTCACGTCCCTGCCGTTCGTCGTCGTAGAAGCCGACATCGCAGGCATATCCAGGTTTCGAGCGACCGATCCGCCTACCGTTCGTGCGGTAGGCGGATCCGTTTCGCCACGCTTCGGTGTCGTTGCTGCACTGCGTCATACCTCGTTGGACGCGACCCGTCGCCGGTCGGTTCCGCCGACTCGATCGAGTCAGCGGAACCACTCCCCCGCTAGCCGCTGTTGCGCAGGGCTGTCGCGAGGCCGTTCATCGTCAGCAGGATTCCACGCTTGACCCGTTCCTCGTCGTCACCGTTGCGATAGCGCCGCAGCATCTCGACCTGCATCTGATTCAGCGGTTCCAGGTAGGGGAATCGGTTGTGCACCGAGCGCTCCAGCGACGGGTTGTCTTCCAATAGACGGCTGTGACCGGTGATCTTCAGGTACATTCGCACGGTTCTGGCGTGTTCGACCTCGATCATGCCGAAGATTCTCGCGCGCAGGTCGGCGTCGGGTACCAACTCGGCGTACCGCGCGGCGATGCCCAGATCCGACTTGGCCATGACCTGGGCGAGGTTCGACAGGACCGTCTGAAAGAAGGGCCACTTTCGATACAGGTCGGTGAGAGCGGCGAGCTTGGCGTCGTCGTCGCCGACCCACTCCTCGAACGCAGAACCGGTGCCGTACCAGCCGGGCAGCATGACGCGGCACTGACTCCACGACATCACCCATGGGATCGCACGCAGGTCGTACACCGAGTTGGTGGGCTTCCGTGACGCGGGCCGGGAGCCGATGTTCAATTCGCCGACCTCGGCGACCGGCGTCGAGGTGCGGAAGTACTCGACGAATCCGGGCTCCTCGTGCACCAGGCGACCGTAGGCCGCGCGAGCCTTCGCAGCCAGATCGTCCAGGATGTCGTAGGCGGCCTCCGCGCCGTCACCCAGACCCTCGACGTCGAGCAGAGTCGATTCGAGAGTGCCCGCAACCAGGGATTCGAGGTTGCGACGCGCCATGGACGGTTCGGCGTACTTCGCTGCAATGATCTCGCCCTGCTCGGTGAGCCGTAGCGATCCCTGCACCACACCGGGCGGCTGCGCAAGGATTGCGTCGTAGCTGGGACCGCCGCCGCGGCCGACCGTCCCGCCGCGACCGTGAAAGAGCCGCAGTCGAATTCCCGTCTTGCGCGAGGCCTCGAGCAGATCCAGCTCCGCGCGATACAACGCCCAGTTGGCCGCGAGATACCCGCCGTCCTTGTTCGAGTCCGAATACCCGAGCATGACTTCCTGGTTCATTCCGCGCCCGGCCACCAGCGCGCGGTAGATGGGAACGTCGAGCGTGGCGAGCAGAGTCGCTGCGCCCTGCTGAAGGTCCTCGATGGTCTCGAACAACGGCACCACACCCACCGTGGACGTCGGTGACGACCCGTCGGTGCCGGGGTCGAAGATGCCTGCCTCCTTGAGCAGCAAGGCGGCCTCGAGCATGTCACTGACCGACTGACACATGCTGATGATGTAGTTCTGGATCGTGTCGGGTCCCAGGTGGTCGATGGCTTCCTTGGCGGCTCTGACGATTCCCAATTCCTTGGTTGCGAGTTCGCTGAGCTCGGCATTGGGGCCGATCAGGGGCCGCCGAGTGGCGAGTTCCTGCGACAGCACGGAAACCCGTTCGTCCTCACCGAGAGACGAATAGTCAGGGTGTACCCCGGCCCAGGCCAGCAGCTCGGCGACCACTTCCTCGTGAGTTTCGGAGTTCTGCCGCATGTCCAGAGCCTGCAGGTGGAATCCGAAGGTCTCGACCGATTGTCTGAGTCGGAGCAAACGATCATCGGCGATCAATGCGTCGCCGTCGGCCCGCAGCGCCCGGTCGATGACGTCGAGGTCGTCCAACATGTCCTGCGGCCCGTCGTATTTCTCCGCCCCGAGGTCGATCCCGGACACCGGTACCGCGTCGAGCACCGCCTGCGCGGCGGCAGTCAACCGTGCCCGGATGCCGACGACGGCGACCCGATATGGCTCGTCCGCTCGACGATCGTCCGGTTCCGCCGATGCACCGGCCAGCGAAGCCAGCTCCTCGGTCACGTCCACCAATCTCGCGGACATCGACAGTTCCTTCTCCAGCGCCACCAGTTCGTCGAGATAGTGCTCGAAGGCGACGTAGCCCGCCTGATGCGTGGCAGTGTGCACCACCTCGGCGGTGACGTTCGGATTGCCGTCCCGGTCGCCGCCGATCCACGATCCAGGGCGAAGGATGGGGCGGGGCAGCAGATCGTCCTCGGGCCACCGCGCCCGCAGCGCCGCGCGCACGTCGGCGTTCAGGGCCGGCATGACGTCGAACAGAGAGGACTCGAAGTAGCGCAGGCCCACCTCGATCTCGTCCTGAATCCGCAAGCGCGACAACCTGATCAAGGCCGTCTCCCACAGGGTGAGCACCTGCCTGCGGATCTGTACGTCGACGAGGGCAAGTTCCTTGGTCGCGCTGGCGGCCTTGCCTTCGAGGGCCGCCGTGGCCACATCGCGCCTGCGCATCAATTCGGTGATCTTCGACTGCACGTCGAAGATGGTTCGTCGACGTGTTTCGGTGGGGTGGGCCGTGATCACCGGAGCCACCAACGCGTCGGTCAACGCCGCGGCCACCTGCTCACGCGTAGGTGCCGCTGCATCGATCTTGAGCCACGTGGCGTCGAGACTGCTGTCCTGCGGCGGATCCTCGCGATCGAGATGGATTGCGCGGCGGCGTTCACGATGCAGGTCTTCGGCGAGGTTGGCCAACAACGAGAAGTGACTGAACGCTCGAATGAGCGGAACCGCCTGCGCCACTTCCACATCGGTGTAGCGACCGACCGAATCGTCGCGCTCGATCTCGGATCGTCTCACCGCGAACGACTCGACACGCGCAGACTCGATGAGGTCGAAGACCTCGTGGCCTTCGTGTTCACGAACGATCTCGCCCAGGATGCCGCCGAGGTACCGAATGTCCTCACGAAGAGGTTCGGTCAGCTCCCTACCCTGAGCTGTCGGTGGAACGAATGCTGGGGAACCGACTGACTCGTAGGAGGATTCGCTCATCCACCCAGTATCGTCGCTTCGTCACCAACTCGCATTCGGAGCCGATATGGATCAGGTGTACTTGATCTCCAGGCCGATTCCGAGGATCGCGATGAGCCAGATCAAGCCGGTGAAGACCGTGAGGCGATCCAGGTTCTTCTCGACGACAGTGGAACCGGACAGGCTGGACTGCACACCGCCACCGAACAGACTGGACAATCCGCCGCCCTTGCCGCGATGCAGCAGGATCAGCAAGATCAGCGCCAGACTGGTGATGACCAGCAGAATATCCAGAAACAGATCCATGTCCACCTCAAACTCGATTCGATGCCTTCAGCAGCCTACCTGGCCACAAGAACGGCTTCGGACACCCCGCCGAAGCGAGGTGTCCGAAACGGTCCTACCGCTGCTGCCTGCGACCGATCAGGGCAGGGGTCCACCTGCTGCGATGGCCGACAGGGTAGCGAACTCGTCCGCCTTCAGCGACGCTCCGCCCACCAGCGCACCGTCGACATCGGGCTGGCCGACGATCTCGCCGACGTTCTTGGCGTTGACCGACCCGCCGTACAGAACTCGCACGCCCGCCGCGACCTCGTCCGAGGACAGTGACTTCAGTTCCTCGCGAATGGCTCCGCACACCTCTTGAGCGTCCGATGCCGATGCGACCCGACCGGTACCGATCGCCCACACCGGCTCGTACGCGATGACGACCTTGGCGATGTCGTCGGCCGAGAGGCCTTCGAGCGATCCGCGGAGTTGAGCCACGTTGTAGGCCACGTGCTCGCCCGCCTCACGAATGTTCAGGCCCTCGCCGATGCACACGATCGGGGTGAGCCCGTTCTTCAGGGCCGCCTTCGTCTTCGCGAGCACGACGGCGTCGTCCTCGCTGTGCAGGGTGCGGCGTTCGGAGTGACCTACCACGACGAAGGTGCAACCCAGCTTCGCGAGCATGGATCCGCTGATCTCGCCGGTGAACGCACCCTTGTCCTCGGCCGAGACGTCCTGAGCACCGAAAGTGAGCAGGAGCTTGTCGCCCTCGATCAGCGTCTGGACGCTGCGGATGTCGGTGAACGGCGGAATCACCGTGACGTCCACCTTGTCGAAGTACTTCTCGGGCAGCGAGAACGCGATCTTCTGCACCAGCGAAATGGCTTCGAGGTGGTTGAGGTTCATCTTCCAGTTGCCCGCGATGAGTGGCTTACGTGCCATGCGTCATGCCTCCAGGACGGATAGACCGGGGAGTTGCTTTCCCTCGAGGTATTCGAGAGATGCACCGCCGCCGGTGGAGATGTGCGAGAAGCCGTCGTCGGGCAGCCCGAGGGTACGAACCGCTGCCGCCGAATCGCCGCCGCCGACCACGCTGAATGCGCCCTTGCCAGTTGCTCCGATGATTGCTTCCGCGATGCCCTTGGTACCGGCCGAGAACTTGTCGAACTCGAAGACGCCGGCAGGCCCGTTCCAGAAGATCGTCTTCGCGTTGGACAGCACGACGGCGAAGCGACTGACCGAGTCGGGTCCGATGTCCAGACCCATCCACCCGTCGGGAATCTCCGAGGCCTTGACGGTCTTCGACTCCGCGTCCGCTGCGAACTTGTCTCCGACGACGATGTCGACCGGAAGGTGAATCACGTCGCCGAATCGCTCGAGCAGGTCTTTGCAGACCCCGATCTGATCCTCCTGCAACAGCGAGTTTCCGACCGAATAACCCTGTGCTGCAAGGAATGTGAACGCCATTCCGCCGCCGATGACGAGGGTGTCCACCTTGGGAGCCAACGCCTCGATGACGCCGAGTTTGTCCGAGACCTTGGAGCCACCGAGCACCACCGCGTACGGACGAGCCGCTTCCTCGGTGAGCTTGGCCAACACCTCGACCTCGGCCGCGACGAGCGTCCCCGCGTAATGCGGAAGCAGCTGAGCCACGTCGTACACCGAGGCCTGCTTACGGTGCACGACGCCGAACCCGTCGGATACGAATGCCGCGTCGTCGCCGGCGAGCGCAACGAGTTCACGGGCCAGCGCAGCCCGCTCCGACTCGTCCTTGCTGGTCTCGCGCGGATCGAAGCGAATGTTCTCGAGCAGCAGCACGTCTCCGTCGGTCAGGCCCTCGGCCCGAGCCTCGGCGTCCTGACCGACGACATCGCCGGCCAGCTGAACGTGGCGTCCGAGCAACTCACCGAGCTTGGCCGCGACCGGAGCCAGACTGTACTTCGCGTCGGGCTTGCCGTCCGGACGCCCGAGGTGGGCGGTGACGATGACCTTGGCACCGGCCTCGACCAACGCTCGAAGCGTCGGGATCGACGCCTGAATGCGGCCCGGATCGGTGATCGTGCCGTCCTCGAGCGGGACGTTGAAGTCCGATCGCACGAGGACGCCACGGCCTTCGACACCGGCATCGAGCAGATCTTGCAGTGTCTTGACAGCCATCGGTGTCAGAGGGACTTGCCGACGAGACCGATGAGGTCGGCGAGGCGGTTGGAGTAGCCCCACTCGTTGTCGTACCAGGAGACGATCTTGACCTGGTCGTCGATGACCTTCGTCAGCGGCGCATCGAAGATCGACGAGTGCGGGTCGGTGACGATGTCCGAGGACACGATGGGATCGGTGTTGTACTTGAGGATGCCCTTGAGGGGGCCCTCCGCGGCAGCCTTCATGGCGGCGTTGATGTCGTCGGCGCTGGCCTTCTTCTTCAGCAGTGCCGTCAGGTCGGTGACCGAGCCCGTGGGGATCGGTACCCGCAGTGCATAGCCGTCGAGCTTGCCGAGCAGCTGCGGGAGAACCAGGCCGATGGCCTTGGCTGCACCGGTGCCGGTGGGGACGACGTTCAGCGCGGCGGCGCGGGCGCGACGCAGGTCGCTGTGCGGGCCGTCCTGCAGGTTCTGGTCCTGCGTGTACGCGTGAATGGTCGTCATCAGGCCCGAGACGATGCCGAACTCGTCGTCGAGAACCTTGGCGATGGGGCCGAGGCAGTTGGTGGTGCACGACGCGTTGGAGATGATGTTCTGGCTACCGTCGTACTTGTCGTCGTTGACGCCCATCACGATGGTGATGTCCTCGCCCTTGGCGGGCGCGGAGATGATGACCTTCTTGGCACCGGCGTCGATGTGACCCTGGGCCTTCGCAGCGTCGGTGAAGATGCCGGTGGATTCGACGACGACGTCGACGCCCAGGTCACCCCACGGAAGTGCGGACGGGCCCTCGCGCAGCGACAGCGCCTTGATCTTCTGGCCTCCGACGACGATGGTGTCTTCACCCTCGAGCGAGACGTCGTGCGGCAAGCGGCCCAGGATCGAGTCGTACTTGAGCAGGTGTGCGAGCGATGCGTTGTCGGTCAGGTCGTTGACAGCAACGATTTCGATGTCGGTGGTACCGAGCGCCTTCTGCGCGTCGACAGCCCTGAAGAAGTTACGCCCGATGCGGCCGAAGCCGTTGACGCCTACCCGGATCGTCACTGTTCGCTCCTAAAAGTTGTGAAAACAGATGTCTTGTCGTGCCTGCATGCGGGGTGCCACACGCGGTTACTACCCTAGTGTGCGCTCCGGCAGAGCGCGCGCATCACCTGTCGAGGCGCTCTACGCCTCGTCGAGCAGCTCGGCGGTGACCGCCGACTCGGTGTCGGGGACTCCGGTTTCCTTGGCTTTCCGATCGGCCATGGACAGCAGGCGCCGGATCCGACCGGCCACCGCATCCTTGGTCATGGGGGGATCGGCCAACTGCCCGAGCTCTTCCAACGAGGCCTGGCGATGCTGCACCCGGAGCGAGCCGGCGGCAGCGAGATGATCCGGGACGTCCTCACCGAGGATGTTCAGGGCTCGCTCGACCCGGGCTGCGGCGGCGACGGCCGCTCGAGCCGAGCGACGGAGGTTGGCGTCGTCGAAATTGGCGAGTCGGTTGGCCGTGGCTCGCACCTCGCGCCGCATTCGACGTTCCTCCCACACGAGCCTGGTGTCCTGGGCACCCATACGGGTGAGCAGCGCACCGATCGCCTCGCCGTCACGTACGACCACGCGATCGGTCCCCCGCACCTCGCGGGCCTTGGCGGCGACTCCGAGTCGGCGGGCGGCTCCGACGAGCGCGAGCGCTGCTTCCGGTCCCGGGCAGCTGATCTCGAGCGCCGAGGATCGGCCCGGCTCGGTGAGCGAGCCGTGTGCGAGGAACGCCCCGCGCCATGCGGCCTCGGAGTCCCCCACCGTGCCGCCGACCACCTGTGCGGGCAGTCCTCGTACAGGGCGCCCGCGAAGATCCAGCAACCCGGTCTGGCGAGCCAGGGCCTCGCCGTCCTTGGCCACCCGGACCACGTAGCGCGAGGTCTTGCGCAGCCCGCCGGCACTGAGCATGTGCACGTCGGAGGAGTAGCCGTACAACTCGAAGATCTCACGACGCAGCCGCCGTGCGATCGATCCGAGATCCACCTCGGCCTCGACCACGACTCGGCCGGCCACGATGTGCAATCCACCGGCGAATCGCAGGAGCGCGGACACCTCGGCCTTGCGGCAACTGACCTGACTGACGGTGAGCCTGCTCAGCTCGTCCTTGACCTCCGCTGTCATGGCCACGAAGTGATCCCCTCTCTGCGCGCGGCACTCGGTGCAGTGCCGCCGGTGGGCGTCACGATGGAGCCGAGAGCTGCAGCAAGCTTTCCGTAATGATGTGCGTGAGTGCCGTTTTCGGCAACGTCGACGTAAACGACCTCGGCACCGAGCCGGGCCGCTGCCCGCGCTACGTGCTCGCGGTTACTGCCCTCCGGGACCGAGGCGGAATCGACCAACACGTAGTCGATTCCCAAATCAGGTGCGTGTTGGGAGAGTACGTGGACATGGCGCTCGGCGGAGAATCCGGTGGTCTCCCCCAGCTCGGGTGCCAGATTCAGCACCAGCACTTTCGGTGCCGACACGCGAGCCAGGGCGGCGAGCTGATCCGGCACCAGAACGTGTGGAATGACACTCGAGAACCAGGAGCCGGGACCGAGCACCACCAGGTCGGCCTCCTCGATCGCCGCCAGGGCATCCGCCGAGGCAGGCGGGTCCGGCGGCAGCAGCCGCACGCGTCGAACCTTGCCCGGGGTGGTCGCCACCGCTACCTGTCCGCGAATGACGCGGCTGACGCGGGGGTCGTCCTCGAGGCCCGAGACGTCCGCTTCGATGTCGAGTGCGATGGGCGACATCGGCAGCACTCGGCCGTCGATCCCGAGCATCCGCACCATCTCGTCGAGCGCAGCCACAGGATCTCCCAGTACCTCCGTGAGTCCGGCGAGGATGAGGTTGCCCACCGAGTGTCCGGCCAACGCACCGGTGCCGCCGAACCGGTGCTGCAGGACATCGGTCCACAGCTGCGTCCGCTCGTCGGTGCGCGCCAGAGCAGCGAGCGCCATGCGCAGATCCCCGGGTGGAATGACGCCGAGCTCGGCGCGCAGTCGGCCCGACGATCCTCCGTCGTCGGCAACCGTGACGATGGCCGTGACGTCGTGGCCGATCAGCCTGGCTGCGGACAAGGTGGCATACAGGCCGTGACCGCCTCCGAGGGCGACGATCTTCGGACCGGATTTCGACACTTCGGTACCGGCCTCGCTCATTCGCGACCCAGATCGCGGTGCAGCACGCGCACGGACACGTCTCCCTGCTCGGCGAGAAGTGCAGCCAGGGCCTCCGCCATCGCGACGCTGCGATGCTTCCCTCCGGTGCAGCCCACGGCCACCGTCATGTACCTCTTGCCTTCTCGCACGTATCCCTCGATCGTCACATTCAGCAGGTGTCTGTACGTCTGCAGATAGTCGCCGGCTCCGTCCTGCCCCAGGACGTAATCGCGTACGTCGGAGTCCTGGCCCGTGTGCTCACGGAGCTCGGGCACCCAATGTGGATTGGGCAGGAAGCGGACGTCGCAGACCAGATCGGCGTCCATCGGCAGGCCGTACTTGAAGCCGAACGACTGAACGGTGACGCCGACCCCGCTGGTGTCCGTGTCACCGAACACCGTCTCGATCTTGCGTCGCAGCTGGTGTACCGACAGCGACGTGGTGTCCACCGTCAGATCGGCCGCAGCCTTGACCTGGGCCAACCGCACGCGTTCCGCAGTGATCCCCTCTGTGAGGGTTCCGTCCTGACCGTCGTTCTGCAATGGGTGGCTGCGGCGATTGGACTCGAACCTGCGAACGAGCACGGCGTCGGATGCGTCCAGGAACAGCACTCGGTTGCGTACACCCTTGGAGTCGAGTTCCTTGACCACCCAGCCCAGATCCCCGGTGAACAGCCGGCTTCGGACATCCATCACCAGCGCGAGCCGCTCGATTCGGGGCTTCGACTCGAGTCCGAGATCGACCATCTTGGAGATGAGCTCGGGCGGGAGGTTGTCGGCGACGTACCAGCCGAGGTCCTCGAGGATCTTGGCTGCGGTGCGCAGCCCGGCGCCGGAGACGCCGGTGACCAACGCCACCTCGATCTCGTCGTGCGTCGGCTCCTCCTCGGAAGACGGCTCGAGATGCTCGTCGGATGGCGGATGTCTCTGTGCCTGGTGTTCGCTCACTACGAAGCCTGTCCCGCCGATTCCACACGCGGCACGATCGCATGTTCCGTCGTGTTCTCGCCCGATGTCGTTGCAGTTGCGTTGTCATCATCGCCTACATCGGCGTCGTCCGCGTCCGAACCGAGCGCCGCCAGCACCGACTTCGCGGTGGTCTCACCGATTCCGGGCACCTCGACGATCTCCGCGACCGTCGCACGCTTGAGATTGGCGACCGAACCGAAGTGTGCGACCAGGGCCGTTCGCCGCGATTCTCCGAGACCACGAACCGAATCGAGTGCCGAGGCCGTCATACGACGAGACCGCTTGCTGCGGTGGAACGTGATCGCGAAACGGTGTGCCTCGTCGCGCACTCGCTGCAGCAGATACAGGGACTCGCTCGTGCGCGGCAGAATCACCGGATCGTCCTCGCCCGGCACCCACACCTCCTCGAGCCGCTTGGCGAGACCGACCACCGCCACATCGGTCACGCCCAGTTCGTCCAGCACGGCCGCAGCCGCGGCCACCTGAGGGGCACCGCCGTCCACGACGAACAGGTTCGGTGGGTAGGCGAACTTTCGTGGCCTTCCGGTCTGGGGATCGAGCGCGGCCTCCGGAGCCAGATCACCTCCGCTTGCCTCCGTCGACCCATCGGCCGAGTGTCGGAGGAATCGACGCCGAGTCACCTCGGCGATGCTCGCGACGTCATCGGAATGGCCGTCTCCGGCCGCTTCCTTGATGGCGTAGTGGCGGTAGTCGCTCTTGCGGGGCAGTCCGTCCTCGAAGACGACGAGAGATGCCACCACATCTGTTCCCTGCACGTGCGAGATATCGATGCACTCGATGCGCAGCGGTGCCGAATCCAGATCGAGAGCCTCTTGAATACCCTGCAGCGCAGCCGATCTCGACGTGAAATCGCCCGCTCTCTTCAGCTTGTGTTGCTGCAGGGCTTCTTTGGCGTTGCGCTCGACGGTCTCGGCCAACGCCTTCTTGTCGCCGCGCTGGGGCACGCGCAGGGTCACGTTGGATCCCCGAAGTTCACTGAGCCAGGTCTGAACCTCGTCGGCGTTCTCCGGTAGCACCGGCACCAGCACTTCGCGTGGGACCGCATTGGAACCACCGTCGTCGCCGCCCGGTGCTTGCGCGGTCAGCGCGGCCTGCTCACCGTAGAACTGTGTGAGAAACTGCTCGACCAGTGCGGGCAGATCGGCGTCGTCCTGCCGCTCGATCACTTCGCCCGCCTTCTCGACCACCCAGCCGCGTTGACCGCGCACCCTACCCCCGCGAACGTGGAACACCTGAACTGCTGCTTCGAGGGCGTCCGTGGCGAATGCGACGAGGTCGGCGTCGGTACCGTCGCCGAGTACCACCGCCTGCTTCTCCAGTGCTCGACGCAGCGCGCCCACATCGTCCCGCAGGCGCGCGGCGGTCTCGAAGTCCAAGTCCTCCGATGCCGCCTGCATCTTCTTCTCGAGCTGCCGAACGAGCTTGTCGGTCTTGCCGGCAAGGAAGTCGCAGAAGTCCTCGACGGTGCGGCGGTGCTCCTCTGCGCTGACCCGGCCCACGCACGGTGCCGAACACTTGTCGATGTACCCCAGCAGGCACGGCCTGCCGATCTGATTGTGCCGCTTGAACACCCCGGTGGAGCACGTGCGCGCGGGGAACACTCGAAGCAGCAGATCCAGCGTCTCGCGAATGGCCCACGCATGCGCGTACGGGCCGAAGTAGCGGACACCTTTGCGGCGTGGTCCGCGGTAGACGAACAGGCGTGGGTACTCTTCGTTCATCGTCACCGCGAGCATCGGATAGCTCTTGTCGTCGCGGTAACGGACGTTGAACCGCGGATCGAATTCCTTGATCCAGTTGTACTCGAGCTGGAGTGCCTCTACCTCGGTGGTGACGACCGTCCACTCGACCGACGCCGCGGTGGTGACCATCTGACGGGTGCGAGGGTGCAGCGACGCGACGTCGGCGAAGTAGGAATTGAGCCGACTGCGCAGGCTCTTGGCTTTGCCCACATAGACGACACGACCATGGGGATCTCGAAATTTGTACACGCCCGGTTCCACCGGGATGGTTCCGGTGGCCGGACGGTAGGTAGCGGGGTCGGACACGACAACCACGTTAGCCGTCGGGTCCGACGTTCTCCGCATCCGCAGCTCAGCTGTGGTGCGGGCCCGGCCACGTCAGTCCTGATCCACCGCGATGTCCGGAACGGACGTGGCGGGAGTGTATTTCCGCTCGAGTGTTCGGAACTTTCGGACTGCGGCGACTGCGTGCTCACGATCGTTCGACTGGATGGCCATCACGTTGATGAACTCGTCGTCGGGGATGTCCACGCGGGCCCACATCGCCCCGTCGGGGAAGGACAGCCCGCGCACCAGATCCCACTCGATCAGCCGCTCCGAGAGCAGGTTTCGGACCGCGACACCCGACGGCCCGACGCGGATCCGCGGGCGAGTCAGCGTCAGCGCCAAGCCTGCGAGCAACACTCCGATTCCTGCCATCGCCAGTTGGTCTGCGGTCCGGAAGTACACCCCGGTCGGTGACACGCGAAGCAGGATTGCGACGGTCGAATGCGCCACGACGAGCAACACTGCCGCCGCGATGGCATAGCGAGCAGACTTGCGCGACTTCACTTCCATGTCCCAGACGGGCGTCGCTTCACTCATGTGAATTCCTGGTTCGTCCACGGCTGGCGCAGATGCTTGAGAGTCAGGGCCGTATCGATAGCGGCCGCGACGGCCTGCGCGCCCTTGTCCTCGAACGAACCGGGCAGGCCGGCACGATCGAGGGCCTGCTGCTCGTCGTTGGTGGTGAGCACTCCGTTGGTGACCGGAGTGCCCTCGTCCAACGACACTCTCGTCAAACCGGCCGTGACGGCGTCGCACACGTACTCGAAGTGCGGCGTGCCGCCTCGGATGACGACGCCCAGTGCGACGACGGCATCGTGGTTGCGGGCGAGTTCCTGCGCGACGACGGGCAGTTCGATGGCACCCGCGACACGGATGACCGTGATTTCCTGCACTCCCGCCGACTCTGCTTTGCGCATCGCTCCGGCGAGCAGCGCCTCGGAGATCGTCCGATGCCACTGGCCGGCCACGATCGCCAGCTTCAGGTCGCCGGCCCCCGCCAGCTGGAGGGTGGGTTCGCCGTCGCCGCTCATGGGGTGACTCCGTCGGTTCGACCGTTCTCGAAGTCGTCGAGACCGGTGAGGTCGTGCCCCATGCGGTCGCGCTTGGTGCGCAGGTACGTCAGGTTCTCGGCGTTCGCGCGCAACGGCATCGGTACTCGCTCGGTGACGTGCAGACCGTATCCGTCGAGTCCGACTCGTTTGGCCGGGTTGTTGGTGAGCAGACGCATCGACGACACCCCGAGGTCGACGAGAATCTGCGCTCCGATTCCGTAGTCGCGAGAGTCTGCGGGAAGGCCGAGTTGCAGGTTGGCGTCGACGGTGTCCGAGCCGGCGTCCTGGAGCTGGTATGCCTGCAGTTTGTGCAGCAGTCCGATTCCGCGGCCCTCGTGTCCGCGCATGTACAGCACGATTCCGCGGTCCTCGGCGGCGACCATTTCGAGGGCCGCGTCCAGTTGCGGTCCGCAGTCACAGCGCAGCGATCCGAAGACGTCCCCGGTGAGGCATTCGGAGTGCACGCGCACGAGGACGTCGTTGCCGTCCCCGTCCGGCCCGGCGATGTCGCCGCGCACGAGCGCAACGTGCTCGACCTCGTCGTAGATGCTCTGGTAGCCGACGGCACGGAAAGTGCCGTGGCTGGTGGGGATTCGGGCGTCGGCCACACGAAGAACGTGCTTCTCGTGCTTGCGTCGCCACGCGATCAGGTCTGCGATCGAGATGAGGGCAAGGTTGTGCTCGTCGGCGAACACGCGCAGCTCGTCGGTCTGCGCCATCGCTCCCTCGTCTTTTTGGCTGACGATTTCGCAGATGACGCCGGCGGGACGGAGATCGGCCATGCGGGCCAGATCCACTGCGGCTTCGGTGTGGCCGGGACGCCGCAGTACGCCGCCCTCTTTGGCGCGTAGCGGCACGACGTGGCCGGGGCGGGTGAAGTCGTTGGCACCGGTGTCCGGGTCGGCGAGCAGTCGCATCGTTGCCGCTCGATCGGAGGCCGAGATTCCGGTTCCGATGCCTTCGCGGGCGTCCACGGTGACCGTGTACGCAGTTCCGTGCTTGTCCTGATTGGTGGCGAACATCGGCGGCAGGCCGAGTCGGTCGCAATCCTCGCCGGACAACGGCACACAGAGATAGCCGGAGGTGTAGCGCACCATGAAGGCGACCAGTTCCGGGGTGGCCTTCTCGGCGGCGAAGATCAGATCGCCCTCGTTCTCGCGATCCTCGTCGTCCACGACCACCACTGCTTTGCCCGCAGCGATGTCCGCAACTGCGCGCTCGATACTGTCGAACCTGGTCACGAAAGTGCGCTCCATAGGTCTCGGGCCTGGCTCAGCGCCCTGGAAATGTCTCCGATGCACCGTTGTGTGGGTGCACTTCAACAGTACTTACTGTGCGTCGATCGCCTGCAGCCGCTCCACGTACTTGGCGATGACGTCGACTTCGAGGTTGACCGGCGTTCCCACCTCGGCCGTGCCGAGCGTGGTCAGGTCCAACGTGGTGGGGATGAGCGAGATCTCGAACCAGTGCCCGCCGTCGTCGACTCCCAGCCCGGACACGGTGAGCGAGACACCGTCGACGGTGATGGATCCCTTCTCGACGACGTAGCGCGCAACCGACGTGGGCATGGTGATGCGCACGACGGTCCAGTTCTCGGACGGTGATCGGCCGGCCACGGTTCCGGTGCCGTCGACGTGGCCTTGGACGAGGTGGCCGCCGAGCCTGCTGCCGAGGGCAGCTGCGCGTTCGAGGTTGACACGACTGCCGACCTCGAGGGCACCGAGGCTGGAGCGATTCAAGGTCTCCTGCATGACGTCGGCGGTGAAACCGCCGTCGGGAAGTACTTCCACGACGGTCAGGCACACTCCGTTGACCGCGATGGAATCGCCGTGGCCGGCATCGGAGGTCACCACCGGGCCCCGGACGGTGAAGCGAGCGGCGTCGGGCAGTTCGTCCTTGGCCACGATCTCGCCGAGCTCTTCGACAATTCCGGTGAACATCTACTTCGCTCCTTCGGGCACGACACTCAGAAGGATGTCGTTGCCGATCATGGTCACTGTCTCCGTGCGGAACCGAATTGCGTCGGCAATTGTTCCGATTCCCGCATTCTCCACCGCAGCGGGGCCGGTGCCCAACACTGCGGGCGCGATGTACGCCACGACTCGGTCCACCAAGCCGGCGGCGAGAAACGCGCCGGCCAGTGTGGGGCCACCTTCGATCTGGATGTCGGTGTGTTCGCCGAGCGCGTCGATCACCGCCGCGGGATCGTGTGTGTCCAGAAACACCGTCGGTGCCTCCGAACCGCGGATCGCGGCGGTCGTCGGTATCGGCCTGGACCCGACGACGACCCGAACCGGCTGATGCGATGCCAGGGTGCCGTCGGGGCGACGGGCTGTCAGGCGTGGATCGTCGGCCAGCACAGTGCCGGTTCCGACGACGATGGCGTCCAGCTTGGCCCGCTCGAGGTGCACGTGTGCGCGAGCCTGGGGGCCGGTGATCCACTGGCTCGTTCCGTCGGCCGCGGCGCTGCGTCCGTCGAGTGTCGCGGCGTACTTCCAGGTGACGTGTGGGCGTCCGGTGCGCTGCTTATGCAGCCACGCTCGCAGCGGACCCTGCTGCACCTGGCGTGCCCCGATGCCCTGTTCGACGCGCACGCCGGCGGTGCGCAGCGCCTGCGCGCCTCCGGACGCCAGCGGGTTCGGATCGGCCACCGCGTACACCACCGAGGCGATCCCGGCCGCGACGAGGGCTTGCGAGCAGGGACCGGTACGGCCCGTGTGGTTGCACGGCTCGAGGGTCACCACCGCGGTGCCGCCGCGCGCACGTTCGCCGGCCTCGGTGAGTGCGACGATCTCGGCGTGCGGGCCGCCGGGTGGACGCGTGGAGCCGGTGCCCACGACGACGCCGCTCGAATCGAGGATCACGGCACCCACCGCGGGGTTGGGGCTGCTCGTACCCCGGGCGGCTTCGGACGCCTCGACCGCGAGGGCCATCGCCTCGACGAACGTCGCGGACGGGCCCGGGGCGTCGGTCACGACAGGTGGTGGGATGCGCGGGCGGCCCGGCCGCGGAGGTCACGCACTGCGGCGGCAGGATCGGCGGTGTTGTACACGGCGGAACCGGCGACGAAGCAATCGATACCGGCTTCGGCCGCCTGCTCGATGGTGTCGGAGTTGATTCCGCCGTCGATCTCGACCACCAATCGTAGATCGCCGGAATCGACAAGTGCTCGAACAGCTTTGGCCTTGGACAGTACCTCGGGCATGAACGACTGCCCGCCGAAACCGGGCTCCACACTCATCACCAGCAGAGTGTCGAAATCACGCAGAATTTCGAGGTACGGCTCGATGGGCGTGCCCGGCTTCACCGACAGACCGGCTTTCGCGCCGGCGGCCCTGATATCGCGCGCCACGGCGGCGGGGTCGTCGGTGGCCTCGGCATGGAACGTGACGTTGTATGCCCCGGCCTCGGCGTAGGGCGGAGCCCAGCGAGCAGGATCCTCGATCATCAAGTGACAGTCGAGCGGGATGGTCGTCGCTTTCAGCAGACTCTCCACCACCGGTAGTCCGAGGGTGAGGTTGGGAACGAAGTGTGCGTCCATGACGTCGACGTGGAGCCAATCGGCCCCCGCGACGGCATCTGCTTCGGCGGCGAGGCGCGCGAAATCGGCGGACAGAATCGAGGGAGCGATCATCGGGGAAACCACGATCGATGAGCCTAGTCGAGCAGGTATCGTGCCGACATGGCCACCATGGACTCAGCGAACTCCATCCTCGCCGAATTCCCGGACATCGTCGAGAGCGTTCGTTACGGGCACTCGGCGTGGGGCGTCGGCAAAAACGTGTTCGCGTGGGTTCGGCCGTTCAGCAAGGCGGACCTGAAGCGATTCGGCGACGAGACCCCGCCCAGCGGACCGATCCTCGCCGTTCGGACGGCAGACCTGAACGACAAGGAAGCCATCCTCGCTGCGCACCCGCGCTCGTGTTTCACGATCCCGCACTTCGACGATTTCTCCGCCGTGCTGATCGACGTCGACAACGCCGAGGACGACGAACTGCGGGAACTACTCGTCGACGGATGGCTGGTGTACGCCCCGAAGGACGTGGCCGAGGCGTTCCTCGCCGAGCATTGAGTGATCACATCGGTTTGCGCAGCGCCGCCATGAACATCGCGTCCGTGCCGTGCCGATGGGGCCACAGCTGCACCGAGGTGCCGTCGCCCAGGTGGGGAACGCCCGGCACCAGCGCACGGGTATCGAGCTGCTCGACGCCGTGACGGCGAACGGCGTCGGCGACCACGGCCGTCGTTTCCGACAGATGCGGCGAGCACGTCGAGTACAGCACCACTCCGCCGGGCCGAACGAGATCTATTGCCGCCGCCAGCAGTTCCTTCTGCAAGGTGACCAATGCCGCCACGTCGGACGGTTGACGACGCCACCGCGCCTCGGGGCGACGACGCAGTGCCCCGAGTCCGGTGCACGGTGCGTCGACGAGCACGCGGTCGTAGCCCGCCTCGAGGCCTGACTCTCGGCCGTCGACGATGTGCACCGTCACCGGTAGGTCCTTGGTGGTCTTGGATACGAGGTCGGCGCGGTGGGGGGTCGGCTCGACGGCGTCGACCCGAGCGCCGTCGATCTCCGCGAGGGCGCCGAGCAGCGCGGCCTTGCCGCCGGGGCCGGCGCACAGGTCCAACCAGCGGCCACCGTCGTCGCCGAGCAAGGGTGCCAACGTCAGCGCGCGGCCGACGAGCTGACTGCCCTCGTCCTGAACTCCGGCCAGGCCGTCCCGGACGGCATCGAGCTTGCCTGGGTCACCGCCGTCGAGGTGCACCGCGTAGGGCGAATACGGGCCTTCCTCTCCCCCGGTGATGAGGGCAAGTTCTTCGGCGGAAATCTCCCCCGGTCGTGCGACCAGGTGCACGGAGGGACGGGCATCGTCCGCTTCGAGTACCGCGGCCAGTTCGCCGGCATCTGCACCGAGCGCATCGGCGAATGCTTGCGCTATCCACTTCGGATGGGCGTACTCGAACGCCAGGTGCCCCACTGGATCCGCGGCGGTGGCGGGTGCCAGCTCCTCCACCCATTGGTCCGCGGATCGCTCGGACACGCGGCGCAGCACGGCATTGACGAAACCTGCCTTGCCGGAACCGAATTCGGAACGGGCGAGGTCCACCGACGTGGCGACCGCTGCGTGCGGGGCAACCCGGGTGCGCAGCAGTTGATAGGACCCGAGCCGCAGAATGTCGAGCAGTGGCCCGTCAATCTCTGCGGCAGGACGCCCGGCAGCGTGCGCGATCACGGCATCGAGCACGCCCCGAGCGCGTGATGCGCCGTAGGCGAGTTCGGTGGCCAGAGCGGCATCACGCGAATCCAACTTGCGCTCGCGAAGCAACCCGGGCAGCACCAGGTTCGCGTAGGCATCGCGCTCCCGAACCGCTTTGAGAACGTCTCTGGCCGCACGCCTCGCCGGATCGATCGCATCGACCGAGCGTGGCCCGCCGCCCGGTGGCGGCCGGTTGCCTTTGGGGCCACGTGCCCCGGGAGACTTCTTGACGTATTTTCGGGGCGGGCTGGACTCGCGCTTGCGGGGCCTGTCGGGCTCTGTCATCGTGCCACCGCCGTATCGTCCAGCCGAGCGCCGCGCGCCCAGTCGAGTGCCCTCATGACCTTCTTGCCCTGAGGTTGAATATCGCCGAGAACCACTGCGGCGGTTCCGGTTCCGATGTGCACACCGCTCTTGCGGACCTCGATCGATCCCGGCTCCAACGTCTCGGGCGACAGCTGTACCGGAGCGATCTTGACGCGGAGATCGCCGATGGTCGTCCACGCTCCCGGTGCCGGCGTGACGGACCTGATGTGCCGGTCGACGAACGCCGCGGATCGAGTCCAGTCGATGCGCGCGGCATCGACGGTCACTTTGCTCGCGTAGGAGACACCGTCCTCGGATTGCGGGTGTGCCGCCGCGGTTCCGTCCTCGATGGCGTCCAATGTCGCGGAGAGCAAGTGAGCTCCGCTCGAGGCCAGACGTCCGAGCAGATCACCGGTGGTGTCGGAATCGCGAATTCGCTCGGTCGTCACGCCGAGCACCGGCCCCGTGTCCATGCCGACGTCGAGGAGGAATGTCGATGCGCCTGTGACGTCGTCGCCTGCGGCGATAGCGGCTTGTACCGGTGCCGCGCCCCGCCACGCGGGTAACAGTGAGAAATGCAGGTTGATCCAGCCGAAGCGAGGTACGTCGAGTACCTGCTGGGGCAGCAATGCGCCGTATGCGACGACCGGGCATACGTCGGGCGCGAGTTCGGTCAGCTGCGCCACGAAATCCGGATCCGACGGCTTCGCGGGCGTGAACACCGGAATGCCGTGCTCGTCTGCCAGCAGCCCGACCGGCGAGCGTACGGTCTTGCGTCCACGGCCGGCGGCGGCGTCGGGCCGCGTGACCACGGCAATCACCTCGTGCCGCTCGGACTCCACCAGTCGCGCGAGTGACGGGACCGCGGGTTCCGGTGTTCCGGCGAAGACGACGCGCACTGAGGCAACTCCCTGGGATGGACGAAACGATGTCGGTTGTCCATCCTAGGGAGTGGCGAGCGCGTGCGACGATTCCGCACCGACGATCACGTCGCGTCGGTGCTGTCGGAACTGCCGGAAGAGCTGCCGGAACCATTGGATGGATCCTCGGCGAGGATGCGGTACAAGGACCGGCGTGCCTCGATCAGGACCTCGGCCGCTCGATCGACCTGACGCGCTGTTCCCACACCGGCCACCTGACCGGCCGCTCCCATCAATTGTCCGATCAGTGCCCGAAGATCACGCGCATCGATGCCGACGGAATCGGCGACGTCGTCCCACGGACTTCCGAGATCCGCTCGGTGGTCTTCGACATGCCGCTCACCCTCGGCAGTCAGTGCTGCCGTCTTGCGGCCGGCGACTTTGTCGATCGACACCAAGCCCTCGTCCTCGAGCTGGGACAGAGCGGGGTAGATCGAACCCGGACTCGGCTTCCAGGTGCCGTTGCTCTTCTCGGCGATCTGCTGGATGAGCTCGTAGCCGTGCATCGGACGGTCCTCGAGCAGCAGAAGAATCGCAGCGCGTACATCGCCGCGACGGCCCCGACCGCCTCGACCCCGACCGCGACCGAAATCTGCATTCGGACCGAAGCCGCCTGGTCCGCCGCCGCGCGGTCCGACACCGCCGGGCCACATACCCTCGCGCCCTCGCCCGCCGTGACCGCCCCCACGCCGGCCGTGCTCCCCGTGACCTCTCCTTCCTCGTCCCCTGTCGCGATGTTCGTCCTCTCCTGCCGGACCGCGCGCGTCGTCCTGCGCCATCCACATCTGGAACGGCGCGCCGCGCAAGCGAGCGCGTCCATGTCCGCCTGCGAAAGGTCCCATCCGGGGATCTCCGCGGCGACCGAATTCGTGTGCAAAACCTTCGAATGCGTAGTTCATCTCGTTCTCCTTCGTATCGATTGAACAAGTCGACGATATATCGGCAATAGAACTTTGGCAAGCCCCGGAGGTTACCTCTTCATTTTTGGACCTGGAGCCGTTGATCGGAGCCGAACAGACTCTCTCAGCCGATCCGAATGGGATCGATCTGAATCCGGACACCCGCGCCGAGCTTCTTGGCGCTACGGGACGCTTGCGCAGTCGACAGCGCTCGCGCGAGAGCCGCACCGGTGCTTCGCGGAACCCGGATCAGGAGCCGCTGCACATCTCCGGACAACCCGTCCTCGCCGCTACCCGCTGGTGCGCGCTGACCGTCGGGGAGATCGACGGGGCCCAGGATCTCCACCGTCTCGGGCAGATCCGCACTGTCGACCAACGCCGTGATCGCATCTGTGGTGCCGTCGATCGCTGCGACGTGAACGGCAGGGGGGAATCGAACCTCCACCCGCTCGTCCAGCTGACTTCGCGCGTGCCACAGCGGATCCCAGCGCACCAAGGCCTGCACCGTCGGGATTTCGGACTCGGCCACGACGACCACGCGCCCCCCGTCCGCACCGGGTCGAACCAACGCCGCAGCCGTCATCCAGCGACGCAGCGTCTCCTCTGCCGCGCGCAGATCTGCTCGGCCCAGCAGGGCCCAACCGTCGAGCAGCAGTGCCGCGCCGTACCCGCCGTCCACGGTCGGTTCGGCACCGACGGTCGACACCACGAGCGAGCCACCGGGCTTCACGGTGTCGAGGACCGTCGTCCCGCCGGAGTTGTGTATCGGCACGCCGGGGAAGGCACGGCCGAGTTCCTCGGCCGTGCGTCCCGCTCCGATCACGACCGCGCGGAGGTTGCGAGACCCGCAGACCGTGCATCGGTGCGCGGCGTCGGCTATGCCGCACCACGAACACGTCGGCGTACTCGCTCCGTCGCTGCCGGGAGCCGAGGGCAGGGCCAGCGGTCCGTTGCAGCGTCGACACCGCGCCGGGTTCCGGCATTTCGCGCACGCCAACGACGGAACGTAGCCGGCGCGTGGAACCTGAACCAGCACAGGGGCATTCGCCTTCAACGCCGCACGCGCCGCCTCGAAGGCGATGGCAGGAAGGCGAGCCACTCTAGCTGCGGGATCGCGAGCGAGAGCATGGTCGGAATCGGCCAGCGCAACCACGTGAGGCTGGCGTTCGCGCACCAACTCACGGGGGGCCACCAGGTCGTGTGCCCAGCCGGAATCGACGAGGGCCTCCGCCTCCGCCGTTCGGGAGTGTCCACCGACGACGACCGCCGCCTTCGACACGTGCGCGCGGAGCAACGCCACCTCACGGGCGTGCGGATACGGCGAGCGCGGCTCGGCGAAACTGTCGTCACCGTCGTCCCAGATCGCGATCAAGCCGAGGTTCGACACGGGCGCGAACACCGCACTGCGAGTACCGACCACGACCACCGGTCCAGACCTCAGACAACGCAGCCACTGCCGGTATCGCTTGGCCGGTCCCAGTCCCGCCGACAGCGACACCACCCGGTCGGACCCCACCGCCGCCGCGCATGCGCTCTCGAGACGGTCGAGATCCCGTTGATCGGGAACCACGATCACAGCGGACCGTCCGCCCCCCACGGTGACGGCGGCCGACTCGGCCAACCGGACGGGCCACGATTCACCGGGTAAGGCCTGCCACACCGCACGTGGGACACGTTGCTCCCCGAGAGCATCGAGAAAGTTGGACCCATGGGTGTAAGCAGCCCACCCCACCCGATCGACGATCGGTTCTTCGACCTCGTCGACGACCGGAATGGGCTCTGCCTCGACCCGAGCGTGACGAGCCGGAACTGCCAGACGCAGCACGTCCGCCCGCGTTCCTGCATAGCGGTCGGCAACCGCCGTGACCAACTCGGCGATCTCCGGAGTCAGAACACGTTCGGGGGACACCACCCGGTCGAGCCAACCGAGCCGACCGGCGTGGTCGGTCTCGGCCAACCTGGCCAGAAGGAATCCATCGACGAGCCTGCCCGCGAAACGCACGCGCACTCGCACACCCGGCTGGGCATCGGCGCTGGCGTCCTCGGGAACGAGGTAGTCGAACTCGCGGTCCAGGTGCGGCAACGGCAGCATCGGAAGAATGCGAGCAATCGGGAGATCGGTTGCCGCAACCCGCGTCACACCAGCCACCGCACCTCCTTCTCGATCGTCACCCCACACTCGACGTGGGAGCACCGAGCCGGTGCGAACAGGGTACGTGCGGCAGCATCGCTGCCGGTGTCGAGGGACCTACAGCCCGGCCGCAGCCCGGAGCTTGTCGGCGCGATCGGTGGACTCCCACGGCAGGTCGATGTCCGTACGGCCGAAGTGGCCGTACGCGGCCGTCTGCGCGTAGATCGGGCGAAGCAGATCGAGATCGCGGATGATGGCACCGGGACGGAGGTCGAAGACCTCGCTGATCGCCGCCTGGATGCGAGCGGGGTCCGTCTTCTCGGTACCGAAGGTCTCCACGAACAGTCCCACCGGTGCCGCCTTGCCGATCGCGTAGGCGACCTGCACCTCGATGCGATCGGCCAGACCGGCTGCAATTGCGTTCTTGGCGACCCACCTCATCGCGTAGGCGGCGCTGCGGTCGACCTTCGACGGATCCTTGCCCGAGAATGCTCCGCCGCCGTGCCGAGCCATACCGCCGTACGTGTCGACGATGATCTTTCGGCCGGTCAGTCCGGCGTCTCCCATCGGTCCACCGAGAACGAACTTCCCGGTGGGATTGACCAGCAACCGCACGTCGGACGTGTCGAGGGTCGGCACGTCCAGCTCTGCGAGCACCGAGCCCAGTACCTTCTCGCGAATGTCGGGAGTCAGGAGGTTGTCGAGGTCGATATCGGCAGCGTGCTGAGTCGAGATCACGACCGTATCCAGACGAACGGCATTGTCGCCGTCGTACTCGATGGTGACCTGGGTCTTGCCGTCCGGACGCAGATACGGCAGCACACCGCTCTTACGCACCTCCGTCAGTCTGCGAGAGAGCCTGTGCGCCAACGCAATCGGCAACGGCATCAATTCGGGTGTATCGGTGTTCGCGTAACCGAACATCAATCCCTGATCGCCTGCACCCTGCCGGTCGATCTCGTCGTCGGACAGTCCTTCGACGCGGGCCTCGTGCGAGTGATCGACGCCCTGGGCGATCTCCGGAGACTGGGCACCGATGGCGACGTTCACGCCACAGGAATTTCCGTCGAAGCCCTTGGCGGACGAGTCGTATCCGATCTCGAGCACCTTCTCGCGCACGATCTTCGGGATGTCCGCATAGGCGGTGGTGTTGACCTCACCTGCGACGTGAACCTGGCCCGTGGTGACGAGCGTCTCCACCGCAACCCGAGACCGTGGATCCTCTGTCAGTAGAGCATCGAGGATCGAATCGCTGATGGCGTCACAGATCTTGTCGGGGTGACCTTCTGTAACGGACTCACTGGTGAAAAGCCGACTACCGGACTTGCTCACGGACTTCCTCTCGACGCATGTTCTTGCCCGACCCGACGGCTGCTGCCGACCGAGCACTCCACGAAAATTGATGTTCTCTCGGTGTTATCGCCCCTGCGGGCGCCGAGCAAACCTCGACGGCGCTGTCGCCCTGGTACTGGGAACGCTAGCTGCTACGACATCGATCGTGCACCCTTGGCATCATCGTGTATTCGAAGTCGGCCGGGTACTCGACGACAGGGGTGGATCCGAGATCGCCCCTGTATCGAGGGAACCGAGCAGTTGAGCGACCGAATCCAACACCCGGCTGGCCAGCAGAGCTTTCGAGCCCTCCCCCAGCGCGGACTCGGTGCCGTCGGACCCCAGCAACCATCCGTCGTTGTGGTCCACCTCGAATGCTTTGCCGTCACCGACCGCGTTGACCACGAGCAGATCGCAGCCTTTGCGTTCGAGCTTGGCACGCGCGTAGGTCAGCACGTCACCGTCCGCGTCGCCGGTCTCGGCGGCGAATCCGACGATCACCGTCGACGACGGCAACTCGCCCGCACGCCGAGCGGAGACCAGACCGGCGAGGATATCGTCATTGCGCACCAACGGTATCGACGTCGGTTCGTTGGAGCCCTTCTTGATCTTGCTGGCGGCGATGGACTCCGGCCGGAAGTCTGCGACCGCGGCCGCCATCACCACGGCATCGACATCGGACGAGTGCGAGCGCACTGCGTCCTGCATGGCCGACGCCGTCTTGACGTGGACCACATCGACCGCAGCGGGGGCCTCGAGGTCACTGGTGTATCCGGCGATCAAAGTCACGTGCGCACCGCGCTGAGCGGCGACCCGAGCCAGTGCGTAACCCTGTTTTCCCGAGCTCCGGTTCCCGAGAAAACGAACGGGATCCAGCGGCTCACGTGTGCCACCGGCGGAGATCAGTATTCGTCGGCCCTCGAGATCGCGCGGCATCGCGTCGGCGCGTTCGGTGAGCAACATCGCGAGAGCGAAGATCTCTTCGGGTTCGGGCAATCGGCCCGAACCGGTATCGCTTCCGGTCAAACGGCCGGACGCCGGCTCGATCACCTGGGTGCCGCGCGATCGGAGCGTAGCGACGTTCGCGACCGTTGCCGGGTGCTCCCACATCTCGGTGTGCATGGCCGGTGCCAGCACCACCGGGCACCGAGCAGTCAGGAGCGTCGCGGTGAGCAGATCGTCCGCTCGCCCGCCCGCGATTCGAGCCATCAGGTCCGCGGTGGCCGGTGCGACGACGACGAGATCCGCCTCCTGTCCCAACCGGACGTGCGGAACCTCGGGTACGTCGGCGAACACGCCGGTGTGCACCGGCTGGCCGGACAGCGCCTCGAACGTCGCGCGCCCGACGAATTCGAGTGCCGACGCGGTCGGGATCACTCGAACCCGATGGCCGTTCTCGGTGAATTTTCGGATGAGCGCACAACTTTTGTAGGCGGCGATACCGCCGCCTACTCCGACGACCACATGCACGTCAGATGTCCCCCGTCGGGTTCTTATTCGCCTTCGGTGTGCTCGAGGAGGTCGGCGTGGATCTCGCGAAGCGCGATCGACAGCGGCTTCTCCTGCAGGCCCGGCTCGACCAGCGGTCCCACGTACTCGAGAATTCCGTCACCGAGCTGGTTGTAGTAGTCGTTGATCTGGCGAGCGCGCTTGGCTGCGTAGATAACGAGGGCGTACTTGGACGAGGTCCGCGCGAGCAGCTCGTCGATGGGTGGATTGGTGATGCCGAGCGGCGTGTCGTAGGCCGGCAGAGCGCTGCGTCCGTCGAAGTCGGAAACGGCCGCTGAAGTGCTGCTCACTGATGATCTCCTGAAATTGCATCGTTGGTGCTACGAACTAGCTGGTCGGGGCCTGATGCGCCGTGAAAATGGTCAGCTGTTACCGACCGACGACCTACCGACCAACAAGGATACCAACTGTTCGCACGAATGGTCGACATCGGTATTGACAACTACGGTGTCGAACTCGTCCTGGGCCGCCAGTTCCACCCTCGCCGTCTCCAACCGGCGCTGAGTGGCCGCACTCTCCTCGGTCGCCCGGCCGACCAGCCGGGACACCAGGTCTTCCCACGTCGGTGGTGCCATGAACACCAGCAGAGCTTCCGGCTTGGACACTCGAACGGCCCGCGCACCGGCCAGATCGAGCTCGAGCAACACCGGACTGCCGGCCTCGAGCGCGGCGTCCACCGCTGCCGCGGGAGTCCCGGACCGCTGCAATCCTCCGTGGATGCTCGCCCACTCCAGCAACTCGTCGTCGGCGATCATCCGATCGAATTCATCGGACGACACGAAGTGGTAGTCCTGACCGTCCACCTCGCCCGGCCGCGGTGATCGAGTGGTGACCGACACGCTGAAGACCAGTTCCGGCAGTGCGGCACGCACGAGCCGAACGACACTGGACTTCCCGACGCCGGAGGGGCCGGACAGCACGACCAACCGGCCCCGCTTCTGCTCCGGTGCGGACGCCGCCGAAGTGTCACTCACGTCGTCAGGCCTCGAAATCGAACTTCGTCAACAACGCCTTGCGTTGCCGATCTCCGAGTCCGCGCAGTCGACGGGTGGGCGCGATCTCGAGCTCCGTCATGAGTTCGGCGGCCTTGACCTTGCCCACCTTGGGCAACGCCTCCAGCAACGCCGAGACCTTCATCTTGCCGAGGATCTCGTCCGTCTCGGCGTCCTTCAGGACCTGTTTGAGGTCGGTGCCGCCGCGCTTGAGACGCTCCTTGAGCTCGGCGCGAGCCTTGCGGGCGATTGCTGCCTTCTCGAGCGCAGCAGCGCGCTGCTCGGGGGTCAACTGGGGAAGGGCCACTGTCGGTTCCTCCGTCTTCTCGTTCGGGGCGAGCAACCGACTCGATCTGCATCGGTGGGTCGCTCGTCGGTACGTGCCTGCCGAGGACCGTATGTACAGCGATTCCTCTGCACATGCCGTTGAGCAAGGTCGTTGTGCAATGTCATTGTGCAAGGTCGTTGTGCAAGGTCGTTGTTCAAGGGCGTTGTGCAATCCGTCGGCAGCGTTAGCGACCGTACCGACGACGCGCGCTCACCGCTAACCCACCCCCACAAGCCGGCCGAGGTACCGGTCGACTATGCGAGACCTGCCTCGATCTCGTCACGCAACCGCATCGCCGCCTCACGCAACGCAGTCACCGACGGGCCCGCCGCCAACACGTTCCTGGATGAATTCGGCAGCAGCAACTCGCGGCAATCGGAAAAGATCTCTGCCAGATCGTTCACCGTCGCACCCTGGGCACCGAGACCCGGCGCCAGGACAGGCCCGGAAAAGCCCGACAGATCGAGCCCGTGATCGCGGGTGGCACCGACCACCAAGCCCACTGTGTCGGCATCGACGCGGTTGCGCTCGGCCGCCGCGTCGACGATCGACTGCGCGACGGACCCACCCGCGGACATCGACGCGTGCTGCAGCGCCGACCCTTCCGGGTTCGACGTTCTGGCCAGCACGAACACACCGCGTTGATGGTGCACCGCGCGATCGACGGTCTGCTCCAGCGAATCGAACCCCAGGTACGGCGATACGGTGACGGCATCGGACGACAACGGAGAATCCGGCTCGAGCCACGCCTGCGCGTACGCATCCATGGTCGTTCCGATGTCGCCGCGTTTGGCGTCCGCGATCACCAACGTGCCGGCGTCCCGTAAGACGCCCACCGTGCGCTCGAGCACCGCATATCCGGCGGAACCGTACGACTCGAAAAAAGCCACCTGGGGCTTCACGACGGCCACCTCACCGACGAAGGCTTCCACACACAGCTCGGCGAACACCTCGAGACCGTCCGCCGTGCGCGGCAGTTCCCACGCATCGAGCAGGGCCGGATGCGGATCGATGCCGACGCACAGCCGGCCACGCGCCGCGACTGCCGAGCGCAACCGATCCGGCCAGCTGTGGTGATGACTCACGGCAGGACCAAGCCTTCCTTCAGCCCGGCGTGCAGATCCTGCAGGGACCGGACACCGATTCCCCCGGCGATACCGGCTTCGATGCCCTGCACTGCCGCCGATGCACCCTGCACGGTGGTGATGCACGGAATGTTCTGCGCCACGGCGGCACTACGAATCTCGTAGCCGTCGACGCGCGGTCCCGAATTGCCGTAGGGAGTGTTGATCACCATGGCGACCTCACCGGCCAGAATGCGATCGACGATGGTGCGCTCGCCTGCCGGCACGTCCTCACCGGACTGCTTGTACACCTGCTCGCACTTGATGCCGTTGCGCCGCAACACATCTGCGGTTCCTTCGGTGGCCAGGATGTCGAACCCGAGATCGGCGAGTCGTTTGACCGGGAAGATCAACGACCGCTTGTCCTTGTTGGCCACCGACACGAACACTGCGCCGCTCGCGGGCAGCGAACCGTACGCAGCGGTCTGACTCTTGGCGAATGCGGTACCGAAATCGAAATCGATACCCATCACCTCACCGGTCGACTTCATCTCCGGACTGAGCAGGGTGTCGACGCCGGTTCCGTCCGCGCGGCGGAATCGGTTGAACGGCAACACCGCTTCCTTGACGGCGATCGGGGCACCGGCCGGCACTGTGCCGCCGTCCCCGGTCTCGGGCAGGATGCCTGCGGTCCGCAGCTCGGCGATGCTCTCCCCCAACATCACTCGCGCGCAGGCCTTCGCCAGCTGCACGGCCGTCGCCTTGGACACGAACGGCACCGTGCGGCTCGCGCGCAGGTTGGCCTCGAGGACGTATAGAATGTCGTCCTTGAGGGCGTACTGGACGTTGAGGAGACCTCGAACACCGATGCCCTTGGCCAGGGCTTCGGTACTCCTACGGACGTTCTCCAGATCGGTCTTACCGAGGGTGATCGGCGGCAACGCACAGGCGGAGTCTCCGGAGTGAATACCGGCTTCTTCGATGTGCTCCATGATTCCGCCGATGTAGACCTCGGTGCCGTCGCAGAGCGCGTCGACGTCGATCTCCACGGCGTCTTCGAGGAATCGGTCGACGAGCACCGGTCGGTCGTCGGAAATCTCGGTCGCGTTGGAAATGTACGTCGCCAGGGAGGCTTCGTCATAGACGATCTCCATGCCGCGTCCGCCCAGCACGTACGAGGGACGCACCAGCACCGGGTAGCCGATGCCCGCGGCGATCTCACGGGCCCCGTCGAACGTCGTCGCGGTGCCGTACTTGGCTGCCGGCAGTCCGGCGGAGTCGAGGACCTTGCCGAACTCACCGCGATCCTCGGCGAGATCGATTGCCTCGGGCGAAGTTCCGACGATGGGCACGCCTGCGGCCTTCAGTCGCTTGGCCAGACCGAGCGGTGTTTGACCGCCCAGTTGCACGATGACGCCGCGTACTGTGCCCGACGCCGCCTCGGCCCGGTAGACCTCGAGGACGTCCTCGAACGTGAGCGGCTCGAAATACAGGCGGTCGGCGGTGTCGTAGTCGGTGGAGACGGTCTCCGGGTTGCAGTTGACCATGACCGTCTCGTAGCCGGCCTCGGACAGGGTCAGTGCCGCGTGCACACAGCTGTAGTCGAACTCGATGCCCTGACCGATGCGGTTGGGACCCGAGCCCAGAATCAGTACCTTCGGGCGGTCCGGCTGCGGAGCAACCTCGGACTCGGCTTCGGGATCGAGTTCGTACGTGCCGTAGTGATACGGCGTCTTGGCCTCGAACTCTGCCGCGCAGGTGTCGACGGTCTTGTACACCGGGTGCACACCGAGTTCGTCGCGCAGCGCGCGCACTCCGTCCTCGCCGCCGAGTTCGGGTCGCAGAGCGGCGATCTGGCGATCGGACAGACCGTGGTACTTGGCCTGACGCAGCAGCATCTCGTCGAATTCCGCGGCCTCGCGAACCTGAACGCCCAATTCGTGGATCTGCTGGAACTGGTCGAGGAACCAAGGGTCGATCTTCGTCGCCTCGAACAGCTGCTCGGGGGTGGCACCGAGGGCGAAGGCCTTCTCGATCCCGTACATCCGACCGTCCTGCGGTACCGACAGGTCTTTCAGCAGAGCGTCCAGACTCTCTGCTTCGACGTCCGGTCCGGTCCAGTACCCCGCACGCTTGGTCTCGAGCGAGCGCATCACCTTGCCGAACGCCTCGGCGAAGTTCCGACCGATGGACATCGCCTCACCGACGGACTTCATCGTCGTGGTCAGCGTGCCGTCGGCACCGGGGAACTTCTCGAACGCGAATCGCGGCGCTTTGACCACCACGTAGTCGAGCGTCGGCTCGAAGCACGCCGGGGTTTCCCTGGTGATGTCGTTGACGATTTCGTCGAGGGTGTAGCCGATGGCGAGCTTGGCTGCCATCTTGGCGATCGGGTAGCCGGTGGCCTTGGACGCCAGCGCCGACGAGCGCGACACGCGCGGATTCATTTCGATGACGACCAGACGGCCGTCGGCCGGATCCATCGCGAACTGGATGTTGCAGCCGCCGGTGTCGACACCCACCTCACGCAGAATGTCGATCGAGAGGTCGCGCATCTTCTGGTACTCGCGGTCGGTCAGCGTCATCGCGGGCGCGACGGTCACCGAGTCACCGGTGTGGACGCCGACCGGGTCCACGTTCTCGATCGAACAGACGATGACCACGTTGTCGCGGCCGTCACGCATGAGCTCGAGCTCGTATTCCTTCCATCCGAGGATGGATTCCTCGATCAGCACGTTGGCTGTCGGTGAGGCCGCCAGGCCGCCGCCGGCGATCCGGGTCAGATCCTCGTCGTTGTAGGCCAATCCCGAACCGAGACCACCCATCGTGAACGACGGCCGGACGACCACCGGGAATCCGAGCTCGGCGACGGTCTCGCGGACCTCGTCCATGGTGTAGCAGACGGCGGACTTGGCGGATTCTCCACCGACCTTGGCGACGATGTCCTTGAACTTCTGTCGATCCTCGCCGCGCTGGATCGCGTCGAAGTCGGCACCGATCAGTTCGACGCCGTACTTGGTGAGAATACCCTGATCATGCAGTGCCACAGCAGCATTGAGAGCTGTCTGTCCGCCCAGGGTGGCGAGCACGGCCTGGATGGGGTGGCCCTGCTCGGCTTCGCGGGCGAAGATCTTCTCGATGAACTCCGCGGTGATCGGCTCGACGTACGTAGCGTCGGCGAACTCCGGGTCGGTCATGATCGTGGCCGGGTTGGAGTTGACGAGGCTGACGCGCAGGCCTTCCTCGCGCAGCACGCGGCAGGCCTGGGTGCCGGAGTAGTCGAACTCGCAGGCCTGGCCGATGACGATGGGGCCGGATCCGATGACCAGGACGTGGTTCAGGTCTGTGCGGCGTGGCATTACTTCTTCTCCTGAAGGACGCTGGTGAAACGGTCGAAGAGGTAGGCGGCGTCGTGAGGGCCGGCCGCGGCCTCGGGGTGGTACTGCACGGAGAAGGCGCTGCCGTCGATCAGCTCGACGCCTTCGACGGTGCCGTCGTTGGCGCAGGTGTGACTGATCCGGGCTCGGCCGAAGTCGGTGTCGAATTCCTCCCCCGCTTCACCTTCGAGTGCGAATCCGTGATTCTGCGCGGTGATGGCGATGCGTCCGGTGGTGTGTTCGATCACGGGGATGTTCATGCCGCGGTGGCCGAACTTCATCTTGTACGTCCCGCGGCCCAGTGCCCGACCGAAGATCTGGTTGCCGAAGCAGATACCGAACAGCGGTAGCTCTCGCTGAAGTACCTGCCTGGTCAGCTCGACACTGCTGTCGGCCGTGGCCGGGTCGCCCGGGCCGTTGGACAGAAAGACACCGTCGGGGTTCAGCTCCAACACCTGCTCGATGCTGGTGTTCGAGGGAACCACGTGGACGCGAATACCGCGCTCGGCGAACATTCTCGGAGTGTTGGTCTTGATGCCGAGATCGACTGCCACCACGGTGAATCGAGCGTCTCCGCTGGGCTCGATGGTGTACCCGGCACCGGTGGTCACCTCACCGGCGAGGTCGGCGCCGAGCATGGACGGCTGCCCGACAACCTGCTCGAGCATCTCCTCGGAGGTCCCGAGCGCATCCCCCGAGAACACCCCTGCTCGCATCGACCCGCGCGTGCGCAGGTGCCGGACCAGAGCGCGCGTATCGATTCCGGCGATGCCGACGACGTTCTGCGCTTCGAGCTGATCCTGCAGAGTCCCGGTCGAGCGCCAGCTGGACGTCCGACGCGCCGGATCTCGAACGACGTAGCCGGCCACCCAAATCTTGTTGGGATCCTGGGCGCTGGCGGCTTCACCGTCCTCCTGGTTCCAGCCGGTGTTGCCGATCTGCGGCGCCGTGGCGACGACGATCTGTCGGTGGTAGCTCGGATCCGTGAGTGTCTCCTGGTACCCGGTCATTCCGGTACAGAACACGGCCTCGCCGAGGGTGCGCCCCTGTGCGCCGAATGTGGTGCCGCGGAATGTCCGGCCGTCCTCCAGAACAAGAACTGCGCTGCTCACGCGGTTTCCTCCTTGGTTTCTCCGGTGAAACTCTCTGTCCACACCGGGTAGATCTGCTTGTCGTCGGCCCGAAAGCCGGTGTCTATCTCGGTTCCCGTCGGGAGCTCCCAGCGAATGACCAGGAGACCGTCCTTGGTCATGACCTTGCCCGCGAGCCCGCGCTCGGTGCGGATCGCCCGGATCGAGTCGGTCGGAATCCAGATGGGTGATTCGCCGTCTCGATCGAGCAGAATTCCCTTCTCGTACCGGGACAGTTCGCCGGTGGCGCGGTGACCGATGTCGCCGACGGCGATGCGGTCCTGCCAACTCGGCGCGATGGTGCTGCCGACGTACAGGCCGGTGGTCGGCGCGATGTGCGTGGCACCCAGGTCGTCGGGCACGGCCGGGAGTTCACCGATTCGTGCTTCCTGACGCTTCTGCCGCCCTCGCCAGCCTCGGAAGATCAGCGCGATCATCAGCGCCCAGAACAGGACGAATCCGATGACGATGAGAACTCTGTCCACGGCTCTACTCCCCTGCCCTGTTCGCCACTGAACCGTTGTCGGCCACAGTGCTGTCGCGGACGGTGACTCGTCCGCGCAGCACGGTCGTGGTCACCTTCGACGAGAACGTCATGTCCTCGAACGGTGTGTTGTGTGCGACGCTGGCGAGCTTCTTACCCGAAACCGTCCAGCTCGCGTTCGGATCGACAACGGTGAGGTTGGCGATCTCGCCCACCTCGATCGGCCGGCCCTGATCGGTCAATCCGACAATCTGCGCGGGACGCTCGCTCATCACTCGCGCCACACCTCGCCAGTCGAGCAGGCCGGGAGTCACCATCGTGTCGACCACGATGGACAGGGCCGTTTCGAGTCCGAGCATCCCGGGGCGTGCGATCGAGAATTCGCAGCACTTGTCCTGCTCGGCATGCGGCGCATGGTCGGTGGCGACGCAATCGATCACACCGTCGGCCAGACCCGTGCGCAACGCTTCGACATCGGATTTCTCGCGCAGCGGCGGGTTCACCTTGTTGATCGCGTCGTACGTCTCGAGCCGCGAATCGTCCAGCAGCAGATGATGCGGGGTCACCTCCGCGGTGATCGAAATGCCCTGTCCGCGTGCCCATTTCATCAGTTCGACGGTACCGGCGGTGGAAGCATGGCAGATGTGTACCCGCGCACCGGCATCACGCGCGAGCAGTGCATCGCGTGCGACGATCGATTCCTCGGCCGCACGCGGCCACCCGGCCAGTCCGAGCCGAGCCGCGGTGGGTCCCTCGTGCGCGACGGCACCGACGGTGAGCCTGGGCTCCTCGGCGTGCTGAGCGATGAGCACACCGAGCGAACTCGAGTACTCCAAGGCGCGCCGCATGATCAGCGGATCGTCGACGCAATGGCCGTCGTCGGAGAACATCTTGACTCGGCCGATTCCGGCTGCCATCGTGGCCATCTCGGCGAGTTGCTTGCCCTTCAAGCCGACGGTGATCGCCCCGACGGGGTGGACGTCGACGAGGCCGACTTCCTGCCCCCGGCGCCAGACGTGGTCGGTCACGACCACCGAATCGGCAACCGGATCGGTGTTCGCCATGGCGAACACCGCGGTGTAGCCGCCCAATGCAGCTGCCGCCGAACCGGATTCGATCGTCTCGGTGTCCTCGCGGCCCGGCTCACGCAGATGGGTGTGCATGTCCACGAACCCGGGCAGCAGGATGTGGCCGCGCGCATCGATGACATCCGCGCCGTCCGCATCGAGATCCGCGCCGATCGCGGCGATCTCCTCCCCGGTGATCAGCACGTCGGTTTCCGAGCCCTCGCCGTACAGCAGGACTCCGCGCAGCAGTACCGACTGGGCGGCCGGAGCGGTCATGACGCACCCCCGTCGGAACCGACCAGCAATCGGAACAGCACTGCCATCCGCACGTGAACTCCATTCGTAACCTGTTGCAAGACTGCAGTTTTCGGAGAGTCCGCCACCGATGACGCGATCTCCATACCGCGGAGCATCGGACCGGGGTGCAGCACGACGGCGTGATCGGGCAGCAGCTCGAGCCGGCGCTGCGAGAGCCCGTAGGTGATCGAGTACTCCCGAGCGGACGGGAAGAACCCACCGTTCATGCGTTCGGCTTGAACACGCAGCATCAGCACGGCGTCCAACCCTGGCAGCTCGGCGTCGATGTCGTGCGACACCCGCACCGGCCAGCCGCTCACTCCCACCGGCAGCAGGGTCGGTGGCGCAATCAGCACCACCTCGGCTCCGAGTGTGGCGAGCAGGATCGCATTCGATCGCGCCACCCGGCTGTGCAGGATGTCGCCGACGATCGCGATGCGACGGCCGGCGATGGTGCCCAGGCGTTGTCGAACCGTCAGAGCGTCGAGCAGGGCCTGGGTGGGATGTTCGTGCGTACCGTCACCGGCGTTGATGACGGCAGGACCTCCACCTGATCCTTGGTCGGCAGTCCACTGAGCGATCTGGTGTGCGGCACCCGATGCCGGGTGCCGCACGATGAGTGCGTCGGCTCCGGCGGCGCGCAGGGTCGTGGCGGTGTCGCGGAGCGACTCCCCCTTCGACACCGAGGAACTACTTGCACTGACGTTGATGACGTCGGCGCTCATCCACTTGCCTGCCACCTCGAACGAGACGCGGGTGCGCGTCGAGTTCTCGAAGAAGACCGTCATGATGGTGCGCCCGCGCAGCGTCGGTAGCTTCTTGACTTCGCGACCGAGTAGCGCTTGCTCGAACCGTTCGGCTTCGTCGAGAAGTTCGGTGGCCGAATCGACTGTCAGGTCGGCGACCGAGAGAAGGTGCTTCATCGCGCAGATCCTCCCTCGGCGAGGGTGACGCCGTCCCGGCCGTCGTGCTCGGACAGCAATACCGAGACGTCCTCGGTGCGCGCGGTGGGCACGTTCTTGCCCACGTAGTCCGCGCGGAGGGGAAGTTCGCGGTGACCGCGGTCGATGAGGACCGCCAGCTGCACGGCGCGCGGACGGCCCAGGTCGCGTAGAGCGTCGAGCGCGGACCGTACGGTTCGCCCGGAGAACAGTACGTCGTCCACCAGTACGACCAGTGCGTCGTCGACGCCGCCGACCGGTACCGACGTCCGCTCGAGCGGACGGTGCGGCTTGTTGCGCAGATCGTCGCGGTAGAGGGTGATGTCGAGCGAACCCAGCGGGGGCCGAACGCCGGAGAATGCCTCGATGCGCTCGGCGAGACGCTCTGCCAGGGTGGTTCCGCGGGTGGGGATGCCCAGCAATACGACGCGGGGCGAGTCGGGCGCATCGAGTGCGGTCTTCTCGATGATCTGGTGGGCCATGCGAGAGATGGTGCGACCCACATCGGCCGCGGACAGCAACTCACGGACGGCAGGATCAGCGGACGAACTTTCGGGCGCAGGCAAACTACGACCTCCTTCTCCGCCTCTCTGGACGGATCGTTAAAGGATGTCTGACATGTAACTGCGTAGAGCCTAGCAACGCTCTGCGAACCGTATCCACCAGGTTCGCAGAGCGCTAGGTCACAGGACCGTCGAGCGTTCGATCAGTGCTCGGTGTCGACCGGCGCGTCGACGGCCGATTCGCCCTGGGGACGACTCGACACCGCTGCGGCTGCCGCGCGAACCTGCGGTGCCACGAGGACGATCTGGCCGAGTACTCCGTTGACGAAACCGGGCGAATCGTCGGTGGACAGCTGTTTGGCCAGCTCGACGGCTTCGTCGACGGCCACGACCGGAGGCACGTCGGTAGCGTGGAACAGCTCCCAGACGGCAACACGAAGAATGGCTCGGTCGACCGCAGGTAGACGCGTGAGCGTCCAGTCCTTGAGGTGATCGGCAATCACTCCGTCGAGGCGATCCAGGTTCTCCGCCACTCCCTCGACCAACGTCGAGGTGTAGTCGCTGACCGGCGCAATCGTGTCGTCACCGCGCGCGAGTTCGATGCGCTCGGTAGTCAGGTTCACGGGGTCGACATTGCGCGCCTCCGCCTCGAACAGGAAGTCCACGGCTCGCTTGCGAGCCTTGTGGCGTGCACCCAACTTCTTCGCGCCGGGAGTACCGGTCTGCGAACCGGAGGATGTCGACTTCTTCGATGACACGTTAGGAGTTCACACGCCCGAGGTAGTTGCCGTCACGGGAGTCGACCTTGAGCTTGTCGCCGGTGTTGATGAACAGCGGCACCGAGATCTCGGCTCCGGTCTCGAGGGTCGCGGGCTTGGTGCCGCCGGTGGACCGATCGCCCTGCAGGCCGGGATCGGTGTGCTTGACCTCGAGCTCGACGGTGACGGGAAGCTCGACGTACAGCGGGACGCCCTCGTGCATGGCGACCTGCACGCGCAGGTTCTCGAGCAGGAATCGCGCGCCGTCACCGACGGTGGCCTCACCGATCGAGAGCTGGTCGTAGGTGTCTGCGTCCATGAACACGTAGTCGCTACCGTCGTGGTAGAGGTACGTCATGTCGCGACGGTCGACCGTGGCGGTCTCGACCTTCACACCGGCGTTGAACGTCTTGTCGACGACCTTGCCCGAGAGCACGTTCTTGAGCTTGGTCCGCACGAACGCGGGACCCTTGCCGGGCTTGACGTGCTGAAATTCGATGATCGACCACAGCTGGTTCTCCAGGTTGAGAACCAGTCCGTTCTTGAAATCGCTGGTGGAAGCCACTTGCTTCGCGTCTCCTCAATCGTTTGTGCGCGTGACGCGCCGTCGGTCACGTACTTGGGTTCGCTCCCACCCGCGCGCTAGACGGACGTGAGTTCCTTGCTTGTCAGGGTGAGCAGTTCCGGACCCTCGTCACGAACGACGAGTGTGTCCTCGATCCGAACGCCGCCGCGACCGGAGAAGTAGACACCCGGCTCGACGGTGACCGCTGCACCGCTCAGCAGTGTACCGGTGCTCGTCTTCGCGATTCCCGGCGCTTCGTGGATTTCCAACCCCACACCGTGACCGAGCCCGTGCAGGAAGTACTCGCCGTACCCGGCGTCCTCGATCACCGACCGCGATGCAGCATCGACCGCTGCGGTGTCCACCCCCGGTGCCAGCGCGTGTCGCCCGGCCGTCTGTGAACGCTGGACCAGCTCGTACAGGTCGCGTTGCCACTGCGCCGGACTACCGATCACGAACGTCCGAGTCATGTCGGAGTGGTACCCGGCCACGAGCGCACCGAAGTCCAGCTTCACGAAATCCCCTTCGGCCAACACCGCATCCGTGGGGCGGTGATGAGGAACCGCGGAGTTGACGCCCGCGGCCACGATGGTCTCGAACGAGATCGCATCGGCGCCGTGGTCGAGCATCGCGGATTCTAGTTCGCGGGCCACCTCACGCTCGGTTCTCCCCGCGCGAATGCTGCCTGCGCTCAACAACTGGGCGAGCGCATCATCGGCGGCACGGCAGGCAGCACGGAGCAATCCCACCTCGAATTCGTCTTTGACCATCCGCAACGACTCGACGACACCCGGTGCGCGCACCAACTCGGCGACACCGCCGAGCTCGGTCCAGGCGCGATGGGCGTCGACCGTCACGACGTGACTCTCGAAACCGATCCGGTTGCCGGAGCCCGACCCGCCCGCGCGAAGCAGATGCAATGCCGACGCTCGATCGATCTCGGCCCGTAGATCGGGCACCTGCTCGGCGACCTGAGTGACGTATCTTCCGTCGGTGCAGATCACGGTTCCGTTCTCGCTGTCGACCGCATCCGCCGCGGAGACCAGCAGTGCCGCGTTGGAGCCGGTGAAACCGGTCAGATAACGCACGTTCAGCAGATCGGTGATCAACATGAAGTCGAGTCCGTCGGCGGCCAACAGTTCTCGCAGGGCACCGCGACGGGCACCGAAATCGGCAGGCATGAGAACGACATTACTGCGCGCTCGAACGTGCCTCGGCTCGGACGCGTCGGGCCCGGACTTTGTGGGCCCTGACACACAATGGGCGACGTGCGGATATGCTGTGCCGCATGACTGGGTGGGCAGTGCGTGGCATAGGTATGGGATTGATCAACGCCGTCGTTCGATTGCTGCTGGGGGCGGCAGTATCGACGTGGCCGCTGAGTGGTTCGGCGTTGCGATGGGTGGCGTATGCCCTCGTCGTTCTCGTGATCGTCGTCTGGGCGGGAATCGACGGCGTCCGCGATCGACGCAATCATCCCGACCCCGACGACGGCCAGGACCTCACGATGGTGTGGCTCAAGGCCGCGGTCGTCGCCGGATTACTCGCTGGACTGCTCAGCTGGATCATCGGCTTCTTCGTCGACTTCAGTCTCGGCCAGAACGGCCTGATCTTCGAGCTCACCTCCGGTGCGGCCTTCACCATCCTCACGACCTTCGTCGTCGCCAGCATTGCGGTGTTCGTGGGTCGACTCATCGTCAACCGCGATGCGAAGAAGAAGCTGGCCTCCTCCGACGCCGATCGCGCGCACGACCGTGAGTTGGTCAACGCAGGCACCAAGGAGCGCGCCGAGTCGAGCCGGGGCACTCGATCGAAGCAAGAGTCGTCGCGGTCCGAAACGCCGCGCTCCGAATCGCCGCGGTCCGAGACTCAGTGGGCCTCGGAGCACGACGAAGCCGACACCGAGGTCTTCTCGGCCGTCGACGCCGACGGAAAGCCCCGACTGGACAAGCGCGGCAACCGTCACGGCTCGGCCGACGGTTCCTGACTCCCGACACCGAACACACGGGCGGTGAGTGACGCAGAGTGCGTCGCTCACCGCCCGTCGTCGTTTCGGCCGAAGCCGACCGTCACAGCAGGATGGCCGACCCACCGCTCGACGGGGCCTCGCGGCCGACTGCGGAGAAGGCAGCGACGAGCAACGCCGGATCCGGCCCCTCGAGCCGCCCTGGCTTTGCGAGACCGTCCAGGACGACGAACCGCAGCAGTCCCGCGCGGTTCTTCTTGTCCGTTTGCATCCCCTTGAGCAGGTCCGAGAACGCGTGCTCGTCGTACGTGACCGGCAATCCGACCGATTCGAGAATCGAGCGATGGCGGTCGGCTGTGGCGTCGTCCAGACGACCGGCCAGACGCCCGAGCTCGGCAGCGAACACGAGACCGACGGACACTGCGGCACCGTGGCGCCAGCGGTACTGCTCACGCCGCTCGATGGCGTGCGCAAGCGTGTGACCGTAGTTCAGAATTTCGCGCAAGTTCGACTCGCGCAGATCCGCTGCCACGACCTTCGCCTTGACCTCGACCGATCGCTTGATCAGCTCGGGAAGAACGTCACCGGTCGGATCCAGAGCCGCCGCCGGATCGGCCTCGATGATGTCCAAGATCGTCGGATCGGCGATGAAACCGGTCTTGATGACCTCGGCCAGGCCCGAGACGATCTCGTTCTTGGGCACGGTTTCGAGGGTGGCGAGGTCGATCAGAACGGCAGCCGGTTCGTGGAAGGACCCGACCAGGTTCTTTCCGGCGTCGGTGTTGATGCCGGTCTTGCCGCCGACGGCCGCGTCGACCATGGCGAGCAACGTCGTCGGGACGTGCACGATCCGCACCCCGCGCATCCACGTCGCCGCCACGAATCCGGCCAGGTCGGTTGCAGCTCCGCCGCCGAGGCTGACGATGGCATCGCTTCGGGTGAGACCGATTCGGCCCAATACTTCCCAGCAGAAACCCGCCACGGCGAGGTCCTTACCGTCCTCTGCATCGGGAATCTCGATGCGGTGTGCGTCGATTCCCTTCTCCGCCAGGGCTGCTCGTACGGCCTCGGCCGTCTCGGCAAGCGGTGGCTGATGGAAAATCGCCACCGTGGTGGTTCCGGCGAGCTCGTCGACGAGATCCATCAACAGACCTCGACCGATGATCACCGGATACGGATCGGCGCTCTCGACCTGGACGCGCACTGGCTCTGTCATCGAATCACCTTCATCTACTGGGGGTTTTTCTCGTTCACGTCGCGTGCGGGCACGGGCGCGATCGCAGTCAGCCTCGAGACCAGCTGGCCCACCACGCGGGCGGGGCTGCGACTGTCGGTTCGTACTCGCACCGTGGCCACCGACCGGTAGAGAGGTCGGCGGTGGCGCATCAGTTCCTGATACTTGGCGCGGGGATCGGGGCCGGCAAGGAGCGGCCTGCTCGTATTGGCCCCCGTACGCCGAAGCCCTTCTGCCACACTGATTTCCAGGTAGACCACCCGGTGCTGCGCCAGCAGGGCCCGAGTGGATGCAGACAGCACAGCGCCACCTCCGAGTGAGACGATGCCCTCGTGCGAGGCGAGAGCATCCGCCACTATGCGCTCCTCGATCTGCCGAAAAGTCGGCTCGCCGTCGCGGGAAAAAATGTCGGTGATAGTGCGCCCGGTCTCTCTCTCGATGGCGACGTCGGTATCGAGAAGGTCCAAGTGCAGCGCCTGCGCGAGTCTCCTGCCGATGGTCGACTTACCTGCTCCCGGCGGTCCGACGAGGACCGCGTACGGGCTCATCGTGGGGGTCGGGCGGCGGTGCCCTTCACGTAGTGGTCGACGTTGCTCGTCGTCTCCGCCAGCGAATCCCCACCGAACTTCTCCAGCGCTGCCTGAGCGATCACCAGGGCAACCATGGTCTCGGCCACGACACCGGCGGCCGGAACGGCGCAGACGTCGGAGCGCTGGTGAATGGCCACCGCTTCGTCACCTGTCGTCATGTCCACCGTTGCGAGCGCGCGCGGGACGGTGGAGATCGGCTTCATCGCCGCCCGCACTCGTAGTGCCTCGCCGTTGGTCATCCCGCCCTCGATCCCGCCCGCCCGGTTGGTCGAGCGCAGTACCCCGTCCGGACCCGGCTTGATCTCGTCGTGGGCGACGCTGCCGCGGCGACGCGCAGTCTCGAAACCGTCACCGACCTCGACACCCTTGATGGCCTGAATTCCCATCAGCGCGGCGGCCAGCCTGGCGTCGAGTTTGCGTTCGCCCGAGACGAACGAGCCGAGGCCGACAGGGAGTCCGTGCACGACGACCTCGACGATGCCGCCGAGCGTGTCGCCGTCCTTCTTCGCTGCTTCGATCTCGGCGATCATCGACTCTTCGGCGGCCTTGTCGAAGGCGCGGACCGGGGAAGCGTCGATCGCGTCGAGGTCGGTGCCTGCAGGCGGTGGACCGACGTAGGGATCGGATGCTCCGATCGAGATCACATGGGAGACGACGTCGACACCGAATGCCTGCTTCAGGAAGAGCCGCGCGACCGTTCCGATGGCGACCCGGGCCGCGGTTTCGCGCGCGCTGGCCCGTTCGAGAACCGGGCGCGCATCGTCGAAGCCGTATTTCAGCATCCCGGAGAAGTCTGCGTGTCCTGGGCGCGGGCGCGTCAGCGGCGAGTTGCGCGCCAGATCGGCCAGCACGGTCTCGTCGACTGGATCGGCGGACATCACCTGTTCCCACTTGGGCCATTCGGTGTTTCCGACCTCGATTGCGACCGGCCCGCCCATGGTGCGGCCGTGCCGCACCCCGCCGGTGAGCGTGACTTTGTCCGCCTCGAACTTCATTCGGGCCCCGCGACCGTAACCGAGGCGACGGCGGGCGAGTTGAGAGGCAATATCGTCCGAGGTCACCTCGACTCCCGCGACCATTCCTTCGAGAATGGCGACGAGAGCAGGTCCGTGGGATTCTCCGGCAGTTATCCAGCGCAGCACCCGGTCATCTTTTCACGCCGCAGCGCCCGCAACTGCCAGCAGGGTGGCCACACACATGGACGGCCCGTGCGCGATCCGCGCTCGCCGGTGTCCGAGGACCATCACAACCGATCCCACCACGGCCGTCGCCAGTGGTGCCGCGAGCGCCGCGACCACCCAGCCCTCCGCACCACCGAGAGATGCGACCGAACCCACCGACCAGGCCAGCTTCACGTCCCCGGCACCGAATGCCGACGGCTCGAGCAGGTGCACGAGAAGGTAGATCGCGAACAGTACGACTCCCCCGAGCAGCGCTTGCGCCGAATCGGTGAGGACGAGCGCCGCCGTCACCGCGATTGCGCCCGGAACCGTCAATCCGTTCGGTAGCCGGCGACACCGCAGGTCGACGGCGCTCAGTGCCACGAACCACCAGGTGAGTAGGCATATCGGCACCACGTTCGTGGACCCGCCGAACCGCCACCAGACCCAGCCGGTGGCAACCCCGGACAACAGAGGAAGGTATCGAGGCTCCCATCGCACCAGGCCGGAGCGCATCACGACCCCGACAACACCGCCGACCAAAGACGCCGCACACAGACCGAACATGGCCCGAAGCGTCGCATCTCGTCAGTGGCCGACTACGACGAAATCCCTGGCCGAACATCGGCCTGTGGACAACTCGTGGCCTGTGGACAACTCGAGTCCCAGTGAACAGCTCGGGGCCTGGGACAACTCGGGGCCCGGGACAACTCGGAGCCCGGGCAAACCGAGCAGCGCTCACTCGGTAGTGGTCAACGCGGCGCGCATGACGCCCCGCGGTGCCGGCCGGCCGGTGAATTGTTCGACCTGCCCGAACGCCTGCTCGAGCAGCATCGCCAAGCCACCGACGACGGTTCCCCCCGCCACCTCGACCGCAGCTGCGAGCGGGGTCGGCCAGGGATCGTAGATCGCGTCGAGTACCACCGGTGCATGGGCGAGATCCGTTGCGATTGCCGCGGCTCCCGCCGCGGGAACGGTACTGACCAGGACAGCGGACGCGCCCGCGATATCGGCGAGCCGAGGGTCGGTCATGTGCACGAACTCCGCCTGCAGACCGGCGGCCGCGGCGCAATCGAGAGTGTCGGACGCCCGATCGGCAGAGCGCGCAACGACGGTGACGGCGGCAGCACCGAGACCGGACAGTGCAACGATCGCCGGTCGCGCCGTTCCCCCAGCTCCGACCACGGTGACTGCGCGGCCGGTCAGGTCGAGCACCCCGGCCCCACGCAGGGCACCGATGATCCCGTCGACGTCGGTGCAGTCGGCACGCCAGCCCGACGCCGTGCGCACCAAGGTGTTCGCCGAGCCGGCCAGCACTGCCCGCTCGGTGCGCTCGGTCGCGTAGTTCAGAGCAGCGACCTTGCCCGGCATCGTGACCGAGACGCCGACCCATTCGGGCCCGAAGCCGTCGAGCATGCCCGGTAGCTGTTCCCCGGTGCACTCGATTCGGTCGTAGGTCCAGTCGTCGAGGCCGAGAGCGCGGTACGCGGCGCGGTGCAGAAGCGGCGACTTCGAGTGTGCGACGGGGCTTCCGAGTACTGCGGCTCGCACCTCAGCGACCGCTGTCGAGGAAGCCCGGCTCGACCTTCCCGATGTTCGCGAGGTGCTCCTCGTAGCTGCGAGTGAACAGCGTCTCACCAGCAGCGTTGATGGTCACGAAGTACAACCAGTCGCCCTCGGCGGGTGCCTCGACTGCTTGCACCGCACCGATGCTCGGCGAGGAGATCGGGGTGGCCGGCAAACCTTCGCTGGCATAGGTGTTCCACGGGGTCACCCGCGCCCGGTCGGCGTCGGTGGTGGCCACCTCGGTCGTGTCGAGCGAGTAGTTGACCGTCGAGTCGAACTCGAGTTTCTGCGGCACGGCGAGCCGGTTGAGAATCACCCGGGCCACCTTGCTGAAATCCTGCGGCAGGGACTCCCTCTCGACGAGAGATGCAGCCACCAGAGTGTCGTACGGAGTGAGTCCGGAGTTGGTGCCCGCGGTGAGAATCCCGGTGTCCTCGTATCCGGCGGCACTCTCGGAGACCAGCTGCTTCAGGATGTCGGCGGGTGCGGCACTGGGGTCGAAATCCCAGGTCCCCGCGGCGATCAGGCCCTCGAGCTGACGATCGCGATCCGGCACTCCCTCGACCCGATCGGTGGCCCACTCGGGAACACCCAGCGCCGCCGGATCATCCACCGCTCCCGCTGCGTTGAGGTCGTCGTAGCTCACGCACACGGGCGTTCCGCTACCCGTTCTGTCCACGCAGCTCGCTTCGGAGATCAGGGTGTAGATGCCCTTCTTGACGGCACCGGTGTTGACGTCGCGTGCGTCGTGCAGCTGACGTCCCTCCGAGATGACCATGTTCCCCACCCGGGAGGCAGGATCGACCAGTTCACTCACTGCGCGCTGGGCAGGCACGTTACTGGTGAGGAGATAGAAGCCCGGCTGGACCGAGGTGATGGCGTTGTTCGCGATCGCAGCTTCCAGGAACGCTCCCGAGCTGGCGACGACACCTTTCTCCTCCGCTTCGGTACCGATCTGTTGGGCGGTGTCGTTGGGATGCACCTGAATCACCACGCCGTCACCCGCCGAGCCGGCCGCGAAGTCTGCGTTCGGGGTGGTGCGATTGCTGAACTTGTTCACTGCGAAATACCCTCCACCCGCCACTGCGACGATCAGCAGCAACCCGAGCACCGACGCCACGATCCGACCACGACGCTTGCGTGTGGACGCGGCACGGTCCTTGCGGCTCGCCGAGCGGCTACGGCCGACCCGGTGTGGTTCCGCCTCGACGTCGGAATCGGAGCGCGCCGGGCGATCGCGTTCCCGATCTACCCCCGAAGCAGGTGTGGGATGCGGTTCGTGCCGTCGCGGCGGGCGCGGACGGCCCTGCATACGCCGATCGAACTCGCTGCCCTCGTCCACGCGATACCCGATCGGATCGGTGTGCGCCTCATCGGAGCGCGCGTGTCGCCGATCCCGATCGAAGGACCCATGGTTGTTCACTCGTCGACCTCCGTCGATCCTGAATTCGTCCCTGCGTCGTTCGAGACCGTGCCATCGGAGACTCCACGATCGGCAGCACTGCGATCGGCCACAGCACGGCGCTCGTCCAGCCACCCCTGCAATATCGCCACCGCCGCCGCCTGATCGATCACCGAACGTTGGTTCTTGGCCCGCACCCCGCTGTCCCGTAGTGCACGCGACGCACTCACGGTAGTCAGTCGCTCGTCCGCCATTCGAATCGGCACGTCGCCCAGCCGTCTGTGCAGGGAACGACCGAACCTCTCCGCCGCGTCGACTGCACTTCCGCGTTCGCCGCGCAACGTCCGCGGCAGTCCGATGACGACCTCGACGGCCTCGTACTCGGCGACGATGTCCGCCACTCGGGCGACGTCCGGTGCGTCGGGACCTTTGACCTTGGACCGCGCCACCGTTTCGACAGGTGTCGCAAGAACACCGTCGGGATCGGACGACGCGATGCCGATACGGACGCTGCCGACATCGATGCCGATGCGGCGGCCGCGGCCCGGATCGTCGACGCCGGGTCTGTCGGGGCCTCGCCCCTGATTCGGCACGACGGTCAGTGGGTGGTGAGTTCGGTCAAGCGCGCCCGGGCGGAGTCGATCCCCGAGGCGATTCCCGCCACGTCCGAGCCCGAGCCCTGGGCGAGTTCCGGCTTGCCGCCACCTCTGCCGCCGATGCTCGGGCCGAACGACGCCACCAGTTCACCGGCCGCAATGCCGGCTTCCTGTGCGGCCTTGTTCACCGAGACCACGAACGGAACCTTGCCGCCGACCGTGCCGAACAACACGACGACTGCCGGGTCCGTGCCGAGCCGCCCGCGAATGTCGGTGGCCAGTGTGCGCAGATCATTGCCGCCGACACCGTCGGGTGCCTGCGCGACGACTGCTCGAACGTCACCGAATCGTTCGGCCTTGCCGACGTACTCCCCTGCCGAGGCGAGTACAGCCGCGGCCTTCACCGACTCCAGTTCCTTCTCGGCAACGCGAAGACGCTCGACGAGGTTCTCGATGCGCGCCGGAACTTCCTCGGACGGGACCTTCAACGACGACGCGACGCCGGCCAGCAGTGCGCGTTCCTTGGCCAGGTAGCGGTAGGAGTCGAGGCCGACGAAGGCCTCGACGCGGCGCACTCCCGAACCGACGGACGATTCGCCGAGGATGGTGACCGGGCCGATCTGCGACGAGTGTTCCACGTGTGTACCGCCGCACAGCTCCATGGAGAACGGCCCACCGATCTCGACCACCCGTACTTCGTCACCGTAGTTCTCGCCGAACAGCGCCATCGCGCCCATCTTCTTGGCGCTGTCGAGATCGGTCACCATGGTGTTCACCGCGAAGTCCGAGCCGACCGCGTCGTTGGCGACGTTCTCGATATCGTCGCGCTGCGCGTCCGACAGTGCGCCCTGCCACGAGAAGTCGAACCGCAGGTACCCGGGCTTGTTCAACGACCCCGCCTGAGTTGCGTTGGGCCCGAGTACCTGTCGCAGTGCCGCGTGCACCATGTGGGTGCCCGAGTGCCCCTGGGTTGCACCCTTGCGCCATGCGTGATCCACGTCGACGTGGACGGTGTCGCCCTCGGTGATCTGGCCGGTGTCGACCACCGATTTGTGAGTCCACACCTTCTTGGCGATCTTCTGCACGTCGTTGACCTTGACCTCGAGGCCAGGAGCGGTGATGGTGCCGATGTCCGCGATCTGTCCACCGGATTCCGCGTAGAGCGGGCTGCGGTCGAGAATGATCTCGACACTCTCACCGGCGACCGCCGTCGGAACGCGAACACCGTTCGAGATCAGAGCCAAAACCGTTGCCTCGGAACCGAGTTCGTCGAACCCGGTGAACTCGGTGGGCGAACTGTCGACGAAATCTCGGTACACCGTGAGGTCGGCGTGTGCATGCTTACGAGCGCGGGCGTCGTCCTTGGCTCGGTTACGCTGCTCGGCCATCAACGACCGGAAGCCGTCCTCGTCGACCGACAGCCCTGCCTCGGCGGCCATTTCGAGTGTCAGGTCTATCGGAAAGCCGTAGGTATCGTGCAGCGCGAACGCTTCGGCACCGCCGATCTTCTTCGCGCCCGACGCCTTGACGGCTTCCGCCGCGCCCTCGAACAGCCGCGAACCGGAGGTGAGGGTCTTGAGAAACGCCGTCTCCTCCCCCACTGCGACGGTCAGGATGCGGTCGAAATCGGTGACCAGGTTGGGGTACGACTCCGCCATCGTGTCGCGAACGACGGTGACGAACTGCGCCATCGTCTCGTCGGGTGCTCCGAGGAGTCGGGCGGACCGGACGATGCGGCGCAGCAGACGCCGCAGCACGTAGCCGCGGCCGTCGTTCCCTGGATTGACTCCATCGGAGATCAGCAGCGCGGCGGTGCGTGCGTGGTCGGCAATGACACGGAACCGGACGTCGTCGTCGTGGTTGCTGCCGTACCTGCGTCCCGAGAGCTCTTCGGCCTTGGCGATCACCGGACGAACGAGGTCGGTCTCGTAGACGTTGTCGACGCCCTGCAGCAGAAACGCGACGCGTTCGACGCCCATGCCGGTGTCGATGTTCTGCTTCGGCAGCGGGCCGAGAATCTCGAAGTCGTCCTTGCTGATTCCCTGGCCGCGTTCGTTCTGCATGAACACGAGATTCCAGATCTCGATGTAGCGGTCCTCGTCGGCTTCGGGACCACCCTCGACACCGAACTCGGGGCCACGGTCGTAGTAGATCTCCGAGCACGGGCCACAGGGTCCCGGAATGCCCATGGACCAGTAGTTGTCGGCCATTCCGCGACGCTGAATCCGCTCGTCGGGCAGGCCGGCGATCTCCTTCCAGAGCTCGATCGCCTCGTCGTCGTCCAGATATGCAGTGGCCCAGATGCGTTCGGGATCGAAGCCGTAACCGCCGTCCTCGACACTGTCGGTCAACAGAGACCAGGCATGCTTGATCGCGTCGCGCTTGAAGTAGTCGCCGAACGAGAAGTTGCCGGCCATCTGAAAGAACGTGTTGTGACGGGTGGTGATGCCCACGTTCTCGATGTCGAGTGTGCGGACGCATTTCTGGACACTCGTGGCAGTTTTGTACGGCGGTGTCTGCTGGCCGAGGAAGAACGGCACGAACGGAACCATGCCCGCGTTGACGAACAGCAGGTTGGGATCGTCGAGAATCAACGACGCACTGGGTACTTCGGTGTGTCCCGCCTTCACGAAATGGTCGAGGAAACGCCTGCGGATCTCATGGGTCTGCACTGATACAGGTTAGCGTCCGAGCCCCTGTGCCGACTCGAGGGCCTATCGGCCTCGGACTATCCGCCGTAGTTTGCCCACCCTGGTCGCAATTTCGCGCTCGGCACCGTGCTCGGTGGGCTCGTAGTAGTTCACCCCCACCAGTTCGTCCGGTGGATACTGCTGACCGAGCACACCGCCGGAACTGCTGTGCGGGTACTTGTATCCGACGGCATTGCCCAAGCCCTGGGCTCCCTTGTAGTGACCGTCACGCAGATGCGGCGGTACCGACCCGGACTTACCGGCCGCGACGTCGGCCATGGCCGCACCGAGTGCCGCGATCACCGCACCCGACTTCGGCGCGGTGGCCAGGTGGATGGTGGCCTGGGCCAGCGCCAGCCGCGCCTCGGGCATGCCGATCATCTGCACGGCGCTCGCCGCCGCGGTGGCCGTCTGCAGTGCCGTCGGGTCGGCCATCCCGATGTCCTCGCTGGCATGCACCACCAGCCGTCGGGCGATGAACCGCGCGTCCTCACCCGCAGTGATCATCCGCGCCAGATAATGCAGTGCAGCATCGACGTCCGATCCTCTGATGGACTTGATGAACGCACTGATGACGTCGTAGTGCTGGTCACCGTCACGGTCGTACCGCACCGCAGCCTTGTCCACACTGGCTTCGACGGTAGCCAGGTCCAGCACGCCGTCGGTCGCCGCTCCTGCCGCCGCTTCCAGCGCAGTCAGCGCTCTGCGTGCGTCTCCGGCGGCGAGCCGGACCAGGTGGTCCATCGCGTCCTCGGCAATGGTCACCGCCCCGTCCAGACCGCGAGGGTCGTTCGCGGCGCGGGTCAACAGCAACTCGATGTCCTCGGTCCCCAACGGCTGCAACTGCAGCACCAGCGAACGCGACAACAGGGGCGACACCACCGAGAACGACGGGTTTTCGGTGGTGGCCGCCACCAGCAACACGATTCGATTCTCGACGGCGGCGAGCAACGCGTCCTGCTGCGTCTTGGAGAACCGGTGCACCTCGTCGATGAACAGCACGGTCTGTTCGCCCGACAGCAATCGGCGTCGTGCGAGCTCGATGACGCTCCGCACTTCCTTCACGCCTGCCGACAGGGCAGACAGAGCCTCGAACTTGCGTCCGGTGGCTCCGGAGATCAGCGACGCGAGTGTCGTTTTGCCGGTACCCGGCGGGCCGTAGAGCATGACCGACGAGGCACCGGACCCCTCGACGAGCCGCCGCAACGGTGCACCGGGAGCCAGTAGATGGGACTGTCCGACCACCTCGTCGAGACTCGTCGGACGCATCCTCACCGCCAGCGGTGCATCGGGCCTGACGTACGTCGAGGTCGGACGCGACTGGGCACTCGTCGTCTCGGCGATGTCCGTGTCCGGGTGTTCCGGGGCGTCGAAGAGACCGTCACCGGAGTCATCGCTGGTCGAGCCACCGCCGCCCGAGAAATCGCTGCCCGACAGGTCACTTCCGAAGCCGCCACTCACCGGTCGAACGCTACCGACCGCGCAGCGGAGAACGCGAACGACCGTCCGGCTATCGCTCCCACTTGGCCCGCAGTGCGGCCACGACCGACGCCGCGTACTCGGCGATTCCGGTCTCACCGGCCCTGTCCGCGCTGTCGGTCAGCGCCGCCCACCTGGAAACGAGTGCCTGCGACCTCGGAACCGAAAGATGGTGGGCCCTCGCCGCGGCGATTCGCGTGTGGTCGTCGGGCAGGAACCAGTACGTCGTCAGCCAGACCCAGATCAGCCGTGCATCGAGAATTTTGCTCGCCAAGGCGGTGTCGTCGGCCAGCGCCGGCCAAATTCCGACTACCTCCGCACGCCATGCGTCGATCATCGCCTGCTCACGGTCGTGTGAGAGGTCGAAGCTGCACAGGCACCCCGGAAACGAGGCCAACGCGTAGGTGATGTCGAGGGTGGCGTCGCGAAATCCGCCCCACTCGTAGTCGAGAAAACGGACACCCTCGTCGTTGACGATGATGTTGTCGGGACACAGATCGGACGGGCTGAAGGCGCGGAAGGCCCCGTGTGCGAAGAGTCGTCCACTGCGCGACACACGATCGAGGAGGGCATCGGGGGTTCGCCCGACCCCCGCCAAGCCGGCCAACAGTTCGGGAACCTCGGCAAGCGCATCGGGAATCTGCGCAGAGATTCCGTCCGTGGTGTCCGGTTGCCCGACGCGACGCAGAAGCGCTGCGAAATCGTCCTCGCGGCCGACGGTGGCGGCATGCATTCGACCGAGCGCCTGTGCCATCGCCATCAGCGAATTGGTCACTGCCGACTCGTCCGAGTTCCGCAAAAGGGTCGTGATGGGACTGGCGTCACCGAGGTCGCTCAGTACGAGCAGCCGCGCGTCGAGATCGTAGGCGTGCAGTTCCGGCCCCGGCCTGCTGTCGGTGGCCAGAGCGTTCGCGAACTGGTACGAGGCCGCCTCCCGCAGGAAGGCGCTGGAACCAGCGATGTCGGCCAGTTCGGTGTGCAGCTCCGACTCACCGGTCACGTCGCGCACCTGCTTGAGCACCAGGGTGCGGGGAAGCTGAAAAGGGTTCTCGGAGACCTTGACTCGCAGAACGATCGCTTGACCGCTACCACCGAGATTCACTGGGTCGATCAGCGTCACCGGAGCTCCGGTGCGCTTGGCCAGGAGGCGCTGCGCTGCTGCTACAACCTCTGATACTGGGTCTGCAAGTGTTGCGGTCATCGATGTCCAAGCTACCTGTTCGTTGCGATCTTCTGTGCTGTGTCGATGACTACGAATGGGACACGATTGTCCGTTTTGTGGCTTTTCGCACGTCACATCCCCAGATTCGACCAGATGGTCGGTTACCCCCCCGAACCACCGAATTATGCAGGGTCCGCTACAGCGGTGCAACGTCGACCGATACGGCGATCGTGCTTTCCTCCGCCTCGGTGTAGATGACTCCGCGCAGCGGTGGCACATCGGCGTAGTCGCGCCCCCATGCCACCGTCGCGTACCGCTCGTCGACCAGCTGGTCGTTGGTGGGATCGAAGGCGAGCCACCGATCGTTGGGCATCCACACCGCAGCCCACGCGTGGGTCGCATCGACCCCGATCATCCGCTCCTTACCGGGCGGAGGTTCGGTCGCAAGATATCCGGACACGTACCTCGCGGCGAGACCCTGCGACCGCAGGCAGGCAATGGCCAGTCGAGCGAAATCCTGACACACGCCCGAACGCGCAGCGAGCACATCGACCACGGTGGTCGAGACCGTCGTGGAGCCGGACAGATACCGGAAGTCGGTGAAAATGCGATGCGTCAGATCGACGACGACCTCCGCCAGCGGCCGACCGGGCCGGAAGCTGGGCGCGGCATACGCCCGCACCTCCTCGGTGATCTCCGGAACCGGAAGATCGAGAGCGAACTCCACCGCGGACGCCCGGGCCGAATCCACCGACACGGTTCGGTCGAACAGCGCCATCCGCGCGGACTCCCACGGCGCGGTCGCCGGCCACGACGTCGTCTCGTCCACCGGCCGTGGATAGACCTCCACCAGGGAGTCCGCCGTCACCACCAGCTTCTCGTGATCGTGAGTCACGTGAAAGTACACGTCCTCGTTCCCGTAGACGTCGACCCCGAAGGACTGATCGGTCGGCGGCGGTTCCACGGTGACGGACTTCTCCGCACAGTGTTGCCCGTCCATGTCTCGCGGCGCGAGAAAACCGCGACCGTACGACGAGGAGACGCGATCGGAATAGGTATAGGTGGTGATGTGCTTGATTCGGTACCGACGACTCATCACCGCACTCCGTTCGCAGTTCGAATGGTGGAGCTGCCCCACAGCGGCTGCGTACCACCCGGCAGCGACATGTGCGTCGCGAGAACGACTCGGGACAACTCTTCGAGGGAATCGTGAATGCCGTCCACCAACTCGATCAGGTCCACACGGCGACCGTGGGCGTCGACCGACTCCAGATCACCGGGATCCACGCGCCGCAACCGCACCCGCATCTGCTCGACGAGTTGCTCGGGCCGGGACGTACCCGAGGCGTCGGGCAGCGATCCCAGGTCGTCGCGCAGGCGATCGAGCTGATACACCAGCGCGCGAGGATTCCCCTCGTCGAACAGCAGCAACTGCGCCACGGCCGCCGGACGTGCCCGGCCGCTGTTGCGTCGGCGGTAGATCACCGAGGACTCGGCCGCCGACAACACCGAATCGATGACGGCCTGTTCGGTGGACGGGGTGCGGGCATGGCTCAGTGTCGCCGACAGCAGCGCCGTCAGTTGCAGACCACGTTCGATTCGTTTGCCGGCGTCCATCAAGTACCAACCGGCATCTCGAACCATCGACTCCGATGCCAGTCCGGACACCGCGAGCAGACCCCGCAGCACGCTCGACTGCGACGCGGCCAGCTGAGCACCGTTGTTGACCGGGGAGTCCGCCAATTCTTCGAGCGCGGTGTCGATTCGATTGAGCACCGCCCAGGTGTCGTTCGAGAGCTGATCGCGCACCGCGCGCGCCGCCTGCTGCATTCGATCCACCGATTGCGCCAGCGATCCGAGGCGTCCCGCAGAGAGCATCAGTGACCGCATTTCCACGATCGCGTCGGCACGGGTCTTCTCGTCGAGGAAGCCCGGTTCGGTCCGCGAGACCTCGGTGACTGCTTCGAGGAGGATCGGCAGGCTCTCGCTGCCCTCCAACCACGGCATCGAGGAATAGTCCTGATCGCGTTCGCGGGCCGCGATCAGCAAGCGGGTCATGTCCTCGGCACGCTCGGTGTAGCGACCGAACCAGAACAGATCGCCCAACACACGAGGTGAGCTGACCACATCGACGTTGGACGCGGCGTACTGCGGCAGCTCCTCCACCGTCGCGGGCGGCGTGTGCGGCGCAGAATCGGCCGGTGTCACTCGTTCCAGCGACTTGACCCATACATCCTTGGAGGCCACGGTGATGAGCGGTTCGGTGACCGGAGCCGTGATCACCACCTGCCCCAATCCACCACGCATCGGGGTGTACCCGCCGCGCTGCGCGACCGTGAACAGTCTCATGCCCACCTGGGCGGGAGCGACCGCCGACTGCTCCCCCGTTCCCCCGCCCAGCGACGAGCCGACCGGGGCGAGCGAGAACTCCGGCACCTCCTGACCGGTCCACTTCCACGGCTCGGCAACGATCCGATCCCACAGGTCACCGGCCTCGGCATCGGTGAGATCGTGTCCGACCACCGTCCGACGCGACGTGGTGGAGCGCAGAACCAGAGAACGCAAGCGAGTACCCATGTGCGACAGCTGTTTCGGGTCGCCGCCCCAGTAGGTGGTCACAGAATCGAGTAGCAGATCCTGGCCCAGGAGCGCCGTGCTCAATGCGGGCAGCAACGTGACCAGGGCCGGGTTCTCGAGCACCCCGCTGCCGAGAGTGTTGACCACACTGACGGCACCGCGCCGAAGCACCTCGACGAGCCCGACCACACCCAGATGCGAATCCGGGCGCAAGTCCAACGGATCCGCGAACTCGGCGTCGACACGGCGGAGCACCACATCCACCCTGCGGAGCTTGCCCAGCGACCGCATCCACAGACAGCCGTCCCGCACCACCAGATCGGCATTCTCCACCAGCGGGAAGCCGAGAACCGTGGCGAGATAGGCCTGATCGAACGCTGTCTCGGAGTGCGAACCGGGGCTCAACACCACCACCACCGGATCCTCGGCCGACGCGGGCGCAGCATCACGCAACGCCAATCGCATGGCACGAGCAAACGTCGACAACGGCCGGGGATTGCTTTCCTGGAACAGCTCGGGCATCGCCCGCGACATCACCCGTCGATCCGCGAGCGCATACCCCACGCCCGACGGCGCCTGCGTTCGATCGGCCACCACCCGGAACTGGCCGTCGGCTCCCCGAGCTACGTCGGCGGCATGCATGAACAGTTGATGTGGACCCGGAACGGTGATTGCATGCGCCGTCCGCAGATAGCCGGGGTTGCCGAAGATCAGCTCCGGCGGAATCAACCCGCGACGAACGGTCTCCTGGGCACCGTAGATATCGGTGAGGACCGCGTCGAGCAACATCGAGCGCTGAACCAAACCTGCTTCCAAACGGTCCCACTCGTCGGCCGCGACCACCAGCGGAACGCTGTCGAGACCCCACCGAACTGCACTGGGCGCGAACTCCGCGCCGCCGGCCGGAATGGGGTTGTACGTGATGCCGTGGTCGTCGACGAGTCGGCTGACCCGTGATTGCAAGGACTGCATGGCACCCGAGCCTGCCTCGAGCATCCCGTCGATCAACCCTGCCCAGTGCGGCCGCACACCGTCGTCGGAATCGAGCATCTCGTCGAAACGATTCGCCCGTCCCATCACAGCCTCACGCCGACCGCGGTACTCGAGCCACGGCGGCGCGGCTGTATTCCCGACGTCGTCGTTCCGGCCGGCTCCAACCGAACCCGTTTCGTTCCGGCCGGCTCCACCCGCAACAGGTTCGTTCCGGCCGGCTCCACCCGCAACAGGTTCGTTCCGGCCGGCTCCACTCAAGGTCGTATCCACGGGCACCATCGAGCCGTTGTTCCTTCCATCGGTCGAACACACTCCGACGCCGTGCGAGTCGGTTCCCGGGACTCACCCGATGCGCGTCGGACCGGGATCGCTACCGGTCGACTCGTTCTCCTACGCACGCTCGTGTCACGGTGTGTGAACTCCCGTCCGGCGCAGGTCGAGCATGCCGGGGGCAGTGACATCGATCGCCTGTCGAGCGTGTATCTCGAGCAATCTTGCTACGTCCACCTTCCCCGAGGTGAACCCACCCTCCTCGAACCGACCGTTCCTTCGTGCTTCGGCCTCGACGGAATTGACGGGGGGACCGTCGTAGGACCGCCCACCGGGGTGCACCACGTGGTACGAGCAACCGCCCACCGCGCGTCCGGTCTGCATCTCCACGAGGTCGAAACGCAGCGGACTCTGTACCTCGATCGTCGGGTGCAGCGCGCTCGGCGGCTGCCACGCGCGATATCGCACCCCGGCAACCTGCACGTCCTGACGATCGGTGCGAAGCAACGGCACCGGCACCCCGTTGCACGTCAACAGGTATCGACCCGCGTCGGCACCGGCCACCTGAACCTGGATCCGCTCCACCGAGGAGTCCACGTACCGTGCCGTTCCCGAGGACGTCGACTCCTCACCGAGGGTGTTCCAGGGCTCGATCGCCCCTCTCAGTTCGATTTCGGCGTCTCCGACCACCGTGGTCCCGATTCGCGGGAACCTGAACTCTGTGAACGGGTCGAGCCAGCTGGTGTCGAAGTCGATCCCGTGATCACGAAGGTCCTCCACGACGCGGCCGATGTCGTTGATGACGAAGTGCGGCAGCATGTACCGACCGTGCAGGTTTGCGCCGTGCCGGATCAGAGGTGCGCGAAGCGGTGTGTCCCAGAACCGGGAAACCATGGATCGCACGAGCAGCGATTGCACCATTGCCATCTGATGGTGCGGCGGCATCTCGAATCCGCGCAGCTCGAGCAGGCCGAGCCTGCCTCGGGTGGAGTCGGGACTGTACAGCTTGTCTATGCAGAACTCGGCACGATGGGTGTTCCCGGTGATGTCGGTGAGCAGGTGACGTAGCGCCCGATCGACCACCCAGGGCGAGGCAGATCGATCCGCACCGGTCAGTCGCTCGATTTCACTGAACGCAACTTCGAGTTCGTAGAGCGACTCTTCGCGACCCTCGTCGGCACGAGGTGCCTGCGACGTCGTTCCGATGAATCGACCCGAGAACAGGTATGACAGCGACGGGTGACGCTGCCAGTGCGTCAGCAGTGACACCAGCAGGTCCGGTCGTCGCAGCACCGGCGAGTCGACGGGAGTGATCCCACCGAGGGTGATGTGGTTGCCGCCGCCGGTGCCCCGAGTGGTGCCGTCGTTGTCGAAGCCCTCGGTACTGAGCCGCGACTTGCGAGCCTCGAGATACAGACGTTCCATGAGCTCGTTCTGTTCGGCCCACGACGACGTCGGTTGAACATTGACCTCGATCACACCGGGATCGGGTGTGACGGTCAGGGTCTGGATACGCGGATCCGAGGGCGGACCGTAGCCTTCGATCACGACCGGCGTATCGATGGTCGAGGCCGCCTGCTCGACTCGAGAGACGAGGTCGACGAAATCGTCCAACCGATCCATCGGCGGCATGAAGACGTGCAGAACGCCGTCGCGCACCTCGGCAACCAGGGCAGTGACGGCGGTACCGCCCACCCCGGACGCTTCGTTCACCAGGTGGGCGTATCGGGATTCGGCCGGGTTCACCGCACGTGGCGGTTGCTGCGTCAGTTGTGGGGTCGGGAGATCCGGGGTCGGCGCGGTGGGGTCGGACGGGTTCTCGACCGGACCACCGTCCCAGGAGATCGCGCGGAGCGGTAACCGTAGTCCGGCGGGAGAATCGCCCTCCAGCAACACGATTCGACCTCTGCGCAACTTCCAGTCCGCGCTCTCCCAACCGGAGCCGTCCTCGGTGCGCGATATCGGCAGCACGAAGGCCGCCGGCTCGTCCGTGCTGGCGTCGAGTCGCTCGAGCAATTTTCTTCTCGCGTCCGCGGAATCCGCACCGGGTTCGAGATCGTCGGAATCGGCCGGCGGATCGCCGTAGGGCTGACGCACCAGATCCAACAGCTTCACGAGTGGGTCCTCGTACGCCGGGCGCGCCTGCGAGGCAGGCAGACCCAGGCCCTCGACGAGTCGGTCGATCAGGTCCTGCGACGCAGAGTTGTCCACTGGATCCGGACGCAGATCGTCTGCCACCCACGGATCTGCGATCAGATCGGCGTCGTGCCACAGGGCCTGGCCGTCGGTGCGCCAGAACAGTCCCACCTGCCACCGCGGCAGCGGCTCGCCGGGGTACCACTTACCCTGACTGCGCTGCACCAATCCGTCCGGTGCATAGATGGTCCGAAGACGTTCGGCCAGCACACTGGCCAGCTTCCGCTTGTGGGGGCCATCGGCCGTGGTGTTCCATTCCGGGGCTTCCTGGTTCTCGATGGCAACGAACGTCGGCTCACCACCGACGGTCAACCGGATGTCCTGATCGTGCATCCGCTCGTCGATCTTGCCGGCCGTGACCTTGATCGATTCCCACTGATCGGCCGTGTACGGCAACGTCGTTCGAGGATCCTCGTGAACGCGGACCACAGTGTTCGAGAAATCGAGTTCGGCTTTGCACTTGCTGGTCGCACCGGAGATCGCCGCCGCCGTGGACGGGTGTGGCGTCGCAGACAGCGGGATGTGCCCTTCGCCTGCGAACAGACCCGACGTCGGATCCATCCCCACCCAGCCTGCCCCGGGCAGATATACCTCGGTCCATGCGTGCAGATCGGTGAAGTCCTCGACAGGGCCGGACGGACCGTCCAACGACTTCACGTCCGACGACAGCTGAACGAGGTAGCCGGAGACGAAGCGCGCGGCAAGTCCCATCTGTCGCAGCACCGACACCAGCAGCCACGCCGAGTCGCGGCACGACCCCACAGCGGACGTCAGCGTGAGATCGGGCGTCTGCACCCCGGGCTCCATCCGCACGGAGTATCCGACGTCGCGCATGACGGCCTGGTTCGCCATGACGAGAAAGTCGATGGTGCGCAACGATTCTCCGCGCTCGACGACGGCTGCCTGCAGCTTCTCCACCCACGTCGAGACCACCGGGCCGGGGCCCGAGCCGGCCTTGCCCTCGTCCACCGGACGTAGGTACGGCTCGAGGTCGGGAAGATCGTGCTCTTCGTACGCGAATCCGAAATGCTCGGCCCATTCTTCGACGAAGAAGTCCAGTGGGTTGATCGACGCCATGTCTGCGACGAGTCCGACCGTGATCGACAGATGGTCGGTGCGCTCGGGAAACACCACTCGAGCCAGAAAGTTGCCGAAGACGTCCTGCTGCCAGTTGACGAAGTGTTCGGCGGGTTCGATTTTCAGCGAGTACGCCTCGATCGGTGTGCGCGAGTGTGGTGCGGGGCGCAACCGAATTTCGTGCGGGAAGATCTTGACTGTGCGGTCGAACTGGTAGCTGGTTCGGTGTTCGAGTGCAACCTTGATGCCCACGGCGAGCCCCTCGTGATAGTCCCGGTATGGGTGGAACACACAACCCTAGTGGGGCAGGGCCGGGTGCGCTCGACAACAATTCGCGACCGAAGGGCGCGGGCCGGAACATTTCCGACCCCGCGGCCGTCCAAACGTCGACTCCTTGACACACCGAATTGTCTACGGTTCGCTCAGCTTCGAAAATGCGGACGAATCGTCGACGTACTACGCCAGACATGAAGGGTAAAACGTGAGTGAAAACCCGCCCAGTGGACCGCAATACGGTGGCGACCCCAACCCGGACCAGCCGGACCTGAACAAACCGCCCACGCAACCCGGTGGCTATCCCCCTCCCGGTCAATACCCACCGCCGGGAGGCGCACCGGGTGGCTATCCCCCTCCCGGCGGCTACCCCCAACAAGGCGGCGCACCGGGTGGCTATCCCCCTCCCGGCGGCTACCCCCAACCAGGCGGCGCACCGGGTGGCTACCCTCCTCCCGGCGGTTACCCACCCCAGGGCGGCGCGCCGGGCGGATACCCTCCACCTCCGGGCAATTACCCGCCACCTCCCGGCAACTACCCACCGCCTCCAGGCAACTACGGGAATTACGGCAACCAGAACTACGGCCAGGCACCGATGGCACCCAATCCCGGTCGCCTCGAGGTCGGTGCAGCGCTGAGCTACGGCTTCGACAAGTTCAAGGCCAACGTCGGACCATGGCTGGGAATCACCGCAATCGTGTGGGCCGTCGGCGTGGCCGTGTTCCTTTTCACATTCGCGTCGACCCTCACTGCCGCGATCGCGGCCGCCGACCGAGGTGAAACCGCGGCGGTCGCCACGACGTCCGGCGTGTTCATCGTGGTCACGGCCATCGGGACCTTCGTGTCGTACTTCGTCAACGCAGCATTCGTACGTGGAGCGTTGGACGAAACCGGCGGCCCCGTGAAGCCGGCGTTCGGACGTTTCTTCCAGCTCACGAACATCCCCCAGATTGCAGTGCTGGCGTTGATCTGGACGGTGGTCACTGTCGTACTGTCGTTCATCCCGTTCCTGGGAACCCTGCTCACCATCGTGTTCGGCTTCCTCCTGTCCTTTTCGCTGACATTTCTGCTCGATCGAAACGAGCAGGCAATCACCGCGATCAAGTCCAGCTTCGACCTCACCGTGAAGAATTTCGGACCACTCGTGTTGCTCCTGCTCGCACTGGCCGCAATCAACATCGTCGGCGGATTGCTGTGTGGCCTGGGTCTTCTGGTGACCATTCCCGTCTCGGTGATCGCCATCAACTACGCATACCGAGTCCTCACCGGCGGACCGTTGTCCGCAGCGCGCTGACGACACCGCTCCACAGAGACGAATGTCCCCGTAACGCTCGGCGTTACGGGGACATTTGCGTTCGTAGGCGAACTCTTATGCGTCGACCGCGGTCTCGGGTGACGTCGGAGCCTGTTCCTTCTTCTCCGGCTTGAAGTCGACGCCGGACTCCTTGCGCTGCTGCGGCGTGATGGGTGCCGGAGCATCGGTCAGAGGGTCGATGCCGCCGCCCGACTTCGGGAAGGCGATCACTTCACGGATCGAATCGACCCCGGCGAGCAGCGCAGTGATGCGGTCCCAGCCGAAGGCGATTCCGCCGTGGGGAGGAGCGCCGTAGCTGAAGGCATCGAGCAGGAAGCCGAACTTTTCCTGCGCCTCTTCCTTGCCGATGCCCATGATCGCGAAGACTCGTTCCTGAATGTCCTTGCGGTGGATACGAATACTGCCGCCGCCGATTTCGTTGCCGTTGCAGACGATGTCGTAGGCGTACGCGAGTGCGGATCCGGGGTCGGTGTCGAATGTGTCCATCGACTCCGGCTTCGGCGAGGTGAACGCATGGTGCACCGCCGTCCATGCACCGGAGCCGACGGCTACGTCGCCGCTGGCGGTGGCGTCGGACGTCGGCTCGAACAGCGGAGCGTCGACGACCCAGACGAATGCCCACGCCTTGGGGTCGATGAGGTCGAGCTTGCGGGCGATCTCGCCGCGCACCGCGCCGAGCAGTCCGCGCGAGGCCTTGACCGGTCCTGCGGAGAAGAAGATCGCGTCACCGTTGTTCGCGCCGACATGAGCGGCCAGGCCGTCGCGCTCGGCGTCGGTCAGGTTCTTGGCGACCGGACCGCCGAGGGTGCCGTCCTCGCCGACGAGAACGTACGCGAGTCCCTTGTGTCCGCGCTGTTTGGCGAACTCCTGCCAGCGGTCGAGCTGCTTGCGGGGCTGTGATGCGCCGCCCGGCATGACCACCGCACCGACGTACGGAGCCTGGAAGACGCGGAAGGTCGTCTCCGAGAAGAAGTCCGTGCACTCGACCAGTTCGATGTCGAATCGAAGATCGGGCTTGTCGGAGCCGTAGCGGCGCATTGCCTCGGCGTAGGTGATCCGCGGAATCGGCGCGGTGAAGTAGTGCCCGACGAGCTTCCACAGCGACGCGAGGATTTCCTCGGCCAACAGGATGACGTCGTCCTGGGTGACGAAGCTCATCTCGACGTCGAGCTGAGTGAACTCGGGCTGACGATCGGCGCGGAAATCCTCGTCTCGATAGCAGCGGGCGATCTGGTAGTAACGCTCGATACCACCGACCATCAGCAGCTGCTTGAAGAGCTGCGGGCTCTGTGGCAGTGCATAGAAGCTTCCCGGCTGCAGACGCGCAGGAACGAGGAAGTCGCGTGCACCCTCGGGGGTGGATCGCGTCAGCGTCGGCGTTTCGACCTCGACGAACTCGTGGTGCGCGAGCACCGACCGGGCCGCAGCGTTGACGTGCGAACGCAGCCGAATGGCATGTCCCGGTCCTTCACGACGCAGGTCGAGGTAGCGGTACTTGAGTCGCGCTTCTTCGCCGGGCTGATCGTCGAGCTGGAACGGCAGCGGCGCGGCCTCGGACAAGACCTCGATCTCGGAGGCCTCGACCTCGATCGCGCCGGTGGGGATCTCGTAGTTGGCGTTGCCCTCGGGACGACTCTCGACCTTGCCGGTCACCTTCACCACGTACTCGGCGCGCAGTCGGTGTGCCTGTTCGAGCGCAGCACCATCACGGAAGACGACCTGGGACACACCGGATGCGTCACGCAGATCGATGAAGATGACGCCGCCGTGATCTCGTCGACGGGCCACCCATCCCGTCAGCGTCACGGTTCGGTCGACGTGCTCGGGGCGTAATGAGCCGGCGAGGTGGGTGCGCAGCACGGGTGTCCTTTCGAGAAAAATCCGCTGATCGTGTTGTTCGATCCTCGATCCTACGGAGCACATCGCCGCAGAAGGAAACGAGATCCTGTCCGGGCATGCGAAGCTAAGGCCGACAGTGGCGGTATCGGTTCGCATCACGGATGCGCGCTCGGCGGAGGGGAACTCCAGGATGACGTTCAGAGAAGGCTCGCAATCGGAACCGGGCCGGGTTTCCGTCGGCGGTAGCGGGGGCGGCGGTGGACGCGGCAAGTTGGCCATCGGCGGCGGCGCGGGCGGCTTGGTGGTCATCGTCCTGGCCCTGTTGTTCGGCGGCGATCCCGGTGCGATTCTCAACCAGATCAGTGGCGGGGACAGTTCGGCCGGCCAGAACGACTCCGGGTCGTCCGGAACGCTGGATTGCAACGTCGCACAGGCGAACAGCAACGTCGACTGCCGAATCGACTTCACGGTGGCGAGCCTGGACACGGTCTGGGAAGCACAACTGCAGAATCAAACCGGTGTCGCCTACGTGCGGCCCGCGGTGAATTTGTTCTCCGGTGCCACGAACACCGGGTGCGGCAACGCGACCAGTGCCGTCGGGCCGTTCTATTGCCCGGCCGATTCCACCGCATATTTCGACACGAGCTTCTTTCAGGTTCTCGTCGATCAATTCGGCTCGAGCGGTGGGCCGCTCGCGCAGGAGTACGTCGTAGCGCACGAGATCGGCCATCACATCCAGAACCAGCTGGGCGATATCGGGCGCGCGCAGGCCGATCCGCAGGGACCCGAGTCCGGTGGCGTCAAGGTGGAGTTGCAGGCCGACTGCTACGCGGGAATCTGGGCGCACTACGCAGCCGAGACTGTCGACCCGGACACCGGTGTCCCGTTTCTCGAACCGCTGACCTCCACCGACATCGACGACGCTTTATCTGCCGCGTCGTCGGTGGGCGACGACCGTATCCAGCAGGCGTCGACCGGCCGGGTCAACCCCGAGGGGTGGACGCACGGCTCGTCCGCGCAACGACAGGCCTGGTTCACCGCGGGATACGAGTCCGGACAGGTCTCGGCCTGCGATACGTTCTCGGCGCGCGACCTGAACAACCCCTGATCGCACTGCTCAGAACAGCGTGAGCGCCGGCCCCGAGGTTGCCAGCGCATGGGGCTCGGCCGGCTCGTTCGCGGGCAGCGAGCGAGTCTGCTCGGACGCGAAACCGTAGGTGTCGAGCAGCGGATCGATTCTCGCTTTCAGCCACTGCTTGTACTCGGTCGGCACGTACGCCCCGTGCCCGTAGAGCTGACGGTATCTGCGTACCAACGCCGGATGCTCCTTCACCAACCAGCTCATGTACCAGTCCTTGGTACTCGACCGAAGATGCATCGGTAACGCCGTCACCGTCGTCGCGCCGGCGTCCGCGAGCGCCGCAATCAGACCTTCGAGTTGTTTCGCTCCGTCGGTGAGGAACGGAATGACCGGTGCCACGAGCACACCGCAGTCGAGTCCCGCCTCCCGCACGGCGCGGATGAGCTCCAATCGCGCTCTCGGACTCGGTGTTCCGGGTTCGAGCTGTTTCTGCAGGTCCGCATCGTGGATTGCCAGACTGATGCTCACGTGTACGTCGACCTGCTGAGCGGCCAGGGTCAGCAAGGGCAGGTCGCGGCGCAGCAGCGTGCCCTTGGTCAGGATCGAGAACGGGGTACCCGACTCCGTCAACGCTCGAATGATGCCGGGCATCAACCTGTATCGGCCCTCGGCGCGCTGATAGGGATCGGTATTGGTCCCGAGCGCGACCGGCTCACGCTTCCACGAGCGACGCGCAAGCTCTTTGCGTAGGACGGCCGCTACGTTCGTCTTGACGACGATCTGCGAGTCGAAATCGTTGCCGGAATCGAGGTCCAGGTATTCGTGTGTCGGCCGGGCGAAGCAGTAGCGACAGGCGTGCGAACATCCCCGCATGGGATTGACGGTCCACGAGAACGGCACCTGCGATTCACCCGGAACCTCGTTCAGGGCACTCTTGCACAGGACTTCGTGAAAGGTGATGCCCTCGAACTCCGGGGTCTGCACGCTGCGGACGAGCCCGGATCGTTCCAGTCCCGGGAGCGCGCCGTCGTCCGCGGCATCGAGAGTCTGACCGGCCCATCGCATGGACACAGTCGAACATTTGTTCTATGCGGTGTCAAGGTCGATGCAGCTCCCCCGCATCCCCACTCGGGTCCGGCAGCCGGCAACCGATAGCGTAGGACCCGAAGTCGATCCTAGGAGTGCATCGCACGTGACCGCCCCGAACACACCGACCCTCGAACCCATTCTGCGCCTTGGCCTCACATTGGGACCGGCAATCGAGATCGGTTCGGTGCCCGAAGGCGAACGAGTGGTGACCACTGTCCTCGGCGGCGCCGCACCCGGCCCCGATATCGAGGGCACCTTGGCTGCTCGATCGACCGTCGTGAGCGTCACCCGATCGGACGGGTGTACCGAGTTCAGCAGTGATCTCGTACTCGAACTGACGACCGGCGGTTATCTGTCGCTCGACTATCGCGGGGTTCAGTTCGGACCGGCCGAGGTCATCGACGCACTGAACGATCCCGACCAGGAAGTGGATCCGGCGACCTACTACTTCCGTGGCACCTTGCGAGTGTCGACGGCTGTTCCGAAATTCACGTACCTCAACCGTGCCCTCGTCGTCACCTCCGGCTCACGATCGGCCGAAGCCGTGGTCCTCGACGCGTTCCTGGTGACCTGAGAACGACCGCTCACCCGAGTAGCTGTGCGACTTCGCGGTCGGTCAGCGTGGCATGCGGGGTGCGTCCCTTGCTCCGAACGAGTTCGATCGCCCGGTAGAGGGGTCTCTCGTCGAGTCCGGCGTCACGCGCCTCGGCGCGAAGTTGGTCCACCAGGACCGACGCGATTGCCGCCGCAGGAACGAGTGCGGTGGTCCACAGGGAATCGGCGAGGGTACGCAACGCCAGTATCGGCAGTTCGCGCCCACCGCCCTTGGTGTAGAGCGCCAGTGGGAGGACTATGCGAGTGCGACCGTCGTAGAGTCGCAACGAGATCTGATCGATTCCGGCCGTGCGAATCGTCAGCTCCGCCGTCATCACTTCCGGCATCTGCAGTCGGCGCGTGCGCACGCCACGTGCGCACAGTTGCGGACCGTCGAGCCACACCTGCCGCCGCAGACCCAGCCAGCCGGACAGCGCGGCCGGTCCACCGACGACCATTCCGACGAGAACTGCCACCCACGACGGAACGAGCAGAGCCAGGACCACCGCAACCGCGATCCCGATCACCAGCGAGCCGACCATGATCTTGCGTAAGCGTGGCGCGAGAAACTCCGCCGAGACCAGGTCGAGGGCTACCGGCCCCGCCGATGGCCGAGAGTCATCGGCCAAGGTGCGCTCCGAGGACATCGACCACGTCGGCCAATGCAACCGTCTCCTGCTCGCCGTTCGAGAGATCTTTGACCACAACCGATTCCGCCGATAGCTCCTGCTCACCCAACACGAGCGCGTAGCGGGCCCCCGACCGATCGGCCGCTTTCATCGCCCCTTTGATGCCGCGATTTCCGTAGGCCATGTCCACGGCAATTCCACGCTCACGCAGCTGCGCTGCGATATCGACGATGGACAGTTTGGCTGCGGAACCCATCGGGATGCCGAACACCTGGCACCGAGAGGTGCTCCCCGCCGTCTTCCCCTCCGCAGCCAGGGCGAGGACAGTGCGGTCGACGCCGAGCCCGAATCCGATACCCGACAGCGCCTGTCCGCCCAGCTGCTCCATCAGACCGTCGTAGCGACCGCCACCGCCGATGCCGGATTGCGCTCCGAGACCGTCGTGTACGAACTCGAACGTGGTCTTGGTGTAGTAGTCCAGCCCGCGCACCATGCGCGGGTTCACCAGATACGGAACGTTCATCACATCGAGATAGGCCAGCACCTCGTCGAAGTGCGCCTTCGCCGAGTCGGACAGGTGATCGAGCATCAACGGTGCATCGGCGGTCATCTCGCGTACCTCGGGCCGCTTGTCGTCGAGAACCCGCAGCGGGTTGATCTCGGCCCGTCGACGCGTGTCCTCATCGAGAGGAAGGGCGAACAGGAACTGCTGCAACAACTCTCGATACTGCGGGCGGCACGTGTCGTCGCCCAGCGAGGTGATCTCCAGACGAAATCCGGTGAGTCCGAGAGCTCGGAAGCCGGCGTCGGCCACGGCGATGACCTCGGCGTCCAATGCCGGGTCGTCGATTCCGATCGCTTCGACACCGACCTGCTGCAATTGCCGATACCGCCCTGCCTGCGGGCGCTCGTAACGGAAGAACGGTCCGGCGTAGGCCAACTTCACCGGGAGTGCGCCTCGATCCAAGCCATGCTCGATCACTGCCCGCATGACCCCTGCGGTGCCCTCGGGACGCAACGTCACCGACCGATCTCCGCGATCGGCGAACGTGTACATCTCCTTGCTCACCACATCGGTCGACTCCCCGACCCCGCGGGCGAACAGCCCGGTGTCCTCGAAGATCGGCAGCTCGATGTGTCCGTAGCCGGCGGTGCGGGCTGCCTCGAGCAGCCCCTCTCGCACGGCAACGAACTCGGCCGAGTTGGGGGGAAAGTAGTCGGGAATGCCCTTGGGCGCAGAAAAGGTGGTCGGCTTGCTCACGCTCACAGCTTCCCTTGCTCGGGGTCGCCGAGTCCAACGAGGAATGGATTGGACGCCCGTTCCTGACCGATCGAACTCTGGCCGCCGTGTCCGGGCAGTACCACGGTGTCGTCGCCGAGCGGCAGCAACCGGCTCGCGATGGACCGCAGGAGCTGGTCGTGGTCACCGCCGGGTAGATCCGTCCGACCGATCGACCCCGCGAAGAGGGTGTCTCCGGTCAGCGCCAACGGAACCGCACCGTCCGGACCGTCGGCCCTAGCGAGAAACACCACCGAACCCTGGGTGTGCCCGGGAGTGTGGACCACCGTGAACTCGATTCCGGCGAGTTCCAAGACGTCGCCGTCGGCGATGTCCACCACCGTCTCCGGTTCGCGGAACTCGATGTCACCCAGCACTGCAGCCAACGCCGGCCCCGTCCCCTTGACCGGGTCCGAGAGCATGTACCGATCCTCGGGTGCGATGTGAGCAGCGATGCCGTACTTTGCGCAGATCGGCTCGGCCGACCACGTGTGATCGAGATGGCCGTGCGTGAGCAGTACTGCGGTGGGGGTGAGCGAGGACCGCGTCAGAAAGTCGATCAGCGGATCCGCGGCGTCCTGGCCGGGATCGACGACGACGCACTCGGACGCGTCGTCCTGGGCCAGGATGTAACAATTCGTCTGAAACATGCCTGCGGGAAATCCGGTGACGAGCAAACCAATCGCTCCTAAAGGCTGAGGCCGAAGTACCGAACAAGCTTAGTGGGGCTGTTCCGATCGGGTCCCCCCAGCATGCTCTCAGGCAGTGATGGCACACTCGCGTTGGCCGATTTTCGGCCTGTCACCACACGATCGGTCCGTGTACTGAGCGGGCGAGGTCGATTTCGGACAAGCGGGAGGAACACGAATTGCCCAGCAACGAGCAACGGCGCGAGGCTGCCAAACGAAAGCTCGAACGCCAACTCGTACGCCGCGCGGAGCGAGCACGGCGTCGTAAGCAATTGACGATCGCAGGTTCCATTCTCGGTGTCGTCGCAGTCGTGGCCGTCGTGTCGGTCGTGTACGTGGTGACCCGCGGTGACGACGATGCGACCACCGCTCAGGAATCGACGACGTCGGCACCCGCCGACTCCCTCATCGCAGCAGGGCGCTCGGAGCCCTTGCCCGAGACGGTGAACTGCTCCTACCCCGCGGCGGCACAGCCTGCGGCGAAGGCGAACACTCCCCCGCGCACCGACAACGTCCCCACCAGCGACGAGCCGTTGAGCTACAGCATGACCACGACTCAGGGCAACATCGGCTTGAGTCTGAACAACCCCGAATCGCCGTGCACGGTGAACAGTTTCGTCTCGCTTGCCAACCAGGGCTACTTCGACGGCACCACCTGTCACCGTCTGACCACGGGCGCCGGCCTTCAGGTGTTGCAGTGCGGCGATCCCACGGGTACCGGAAGCGGTGGACCGGGGTACCAGTTCGCCGACGAATTCCCCACCGACACCTTCGCCGAAGGCGATCCAGCCGCGCAGACACCGATCGCGTACCCGCGCGGCACGCTGGCCATGGCCAATGCGGGGCCGGGCACCAACGGCAGCCAGTTCTTCCTCGTCTACGGAGACTCCGAACTGCCTCCGGCCTACACCGCGTTCGGCACGATCGACGAGACCGGCCTCGCCACCCTCGACGCGATCGCAGCCAAGGGCGTGCAAGGTGGCGCATCCGACGGGGCACCCGCCGAGCCCGTCGACATCACCACCATGTTGAGCGACCTGTGAACCGCACCTCCGTCCTCCTGATCGGGATCTCCGCTACCGCGCTGGTACTGGCCGGCTGCTCGAGTTCGGCCGAGCCCGCGGCCCAGCCCGCAGGAACCTCGTCGACGACGGCTTCGACTCCGGCGGCAACGACGACGCAGCGGCCCGCACTGGACCTGTCTCGTTTCGGCGCACTGCCGGCCGTGCCGCAGCCGGCGACCGACACGGTGTCCTGCTCGTATCCGGCGCAAACGCCGGCCGCGAAGGAGGTGAATCCGCCGCCCGTCGACAATGTCGACGTGTTCGGCACCGTCGACGTTGCCCTGACCACCAGCCAGGGCCCGATCGATATCACGCTGGACCGAACGCAAGCACCGTGCACGGTGAACAGCGTCGTCAGCCTCGCCCAGCAGGGATACTTCGACGGTTCCCCCTGCCACCGGTTGACGACGTCGCCGGGTCTGGAAGTACTCCAGTGCGGCGATCCCTCCGGATCCGGTCGCGGCGGACCCGGCTACAGCTTCGCCAACGAGTACCCCACGACGGCATACACGGCTGATCCCGACCAGGCGGAGAATCCGGTGGTGTACCCACGGGGGACGCTCGCGATGGCCAATGCCGGTCCCGATACCAATGGCAGCCAGTTCTTCCTGGTGTACGCCGATTCCGTGCTGCCGCCGCAGTACACGGTGTTCGGCACCATCTCCGAGAGCGGACTGGAGACCCTCGACGCCATCGCGGCGGGAGGGGTCACCGGAGGCTCGGAGGACGGTGCGCCGGCCAACCCGGTGATCCTGGAATCGGCGACCGCCTAGATCGCGATTCGAACGACGAGAGGGTGAGCAGAGATACTCTGCTCACCCTCTCGTCGTTGTCGGGGTCTGTCAGGCAGCCGAGGTCAGCCGGTAGACGTCATAGACGCCCTCGACGTTGCGGACCACATTGAGCACGTGACCGAGATGCTTCGGATCGCCCATCTCGAACGTGAACTTGCTGATCGCAACCCTGTCTCCCGAGGTGGCGACCGATGCCGACAGAATGTTGACCTTCTCGTCGGCCAGCGCCTTGGTGACATCGGAGAGCAGTCGGTGCCGGTCGAGTGCCTCGATCTGAATGGCTACCAAGAACACCGAGGACGCCGACGGGGCCCACTGAACCTCGATGAACCGCTCGGACTGTTCCTCGAGCGAACGAGCATTGGTGCAGTCGGTGCGGTGCACGCTGACCGAACCGCCGCGGGTGACGAATCCGAGGATCTCGTCTCCCGGCACGGGAGTACAGCACTTAGCGAGTTTCGCTACGATACCGTCCGCACCGGTGACCAGCACCCCGGCATCACCGACCTGGCGAGGCCGGGTGGGAATGGTGGACGGGGTCGACCGCTCGGCGAGCTCTTCCTCGACATCGCCGACACCACCGAGATGAGCAACCAGACGCTGCACCACGTGGCGAGCGGACACGTGATTCTCGCCGACCGCGGTGTAGAGGGCCGAGACATCGACGTACCGCAGTTCGTGCGCAATGGTCGACATCGATTCGGCATTCATCAACCGCTGCAACGGTAGTCCGCCTCGACGGACCTCCTTGGCGATGGCGTCCTTGCCGGCCTCGAGTGCTTCCTCGCGGCGTTCCTTGGCGAACCACTGCCGAATCTTGGTCTTCGCTCGCGGCGATGCAACGAAACCCTGCCAGTCCCGGCTGGGCCCTGCAGTGGCAGCCTTGGAGGTGAACACCTCGACCACTTCACCGTTGTCCAACGTGCGTTCGAGCGCGACCAGACGACCGTTGACCCGTGCGCCGATACAGCGGTGGCCGACCTCGGTGTGTACCGCATAGGCGAAGTCGACCGGACACGAACCGGCAGGCAGGGTGACGACGTCGCCCTTGGGTGTGAAGACGAAGATCTCCTTGACCGCAAGGTCGTACCGCAGGGACTCGAGAAACTCTCCGGGATCCGCGGCTTCACGCTGCCAATCGAGCAGCTGGCGCATCCACGCCATGTCGTCGACTTCGGCGTTGTCCTGAGAGTGCTTTCCCTTGGTTTCCTTGTATCGCCAATGCGCCGCGATTCCGAACTCTGCCGTCCGGTGCATATCGCGTGTCCGGATCTGCACCTCGAGGGGTTTGCCCTCGGGCCCGATCACCGTGGTGTGCAACGACTGGTAGACGCCGTAGCGCGGTTGCGCGATGTAATCCTTGAAGCGGCCCGCCATCGGCTGCCACAGCGAGTGCACGACGCCCACAGCGGCGTAACAGTCGCGAATCTCGTCGCACAGGATGCGCACGCCCACCAGGTCGTGAATATCGTCGAAGTCGCGACCCTTGACGATCATCTTCTGGTAGATCGACCAGTAGTGCTTCGGTCGTCCCTCTACGACTGCGCTGATGCGCGACGCGGCCAGTGTCGCGTTGATCTCGGCCCGCACCTTCTCGAGATAGGTGTCTCGGGACGGTGCCCGATCTGCGACGAGGCGCACGATCTCGTCGTACTTCTTGGGGTGCAGGATGGCGAACGCAAGGTCCTCCAGCTCCCACTTGACGGTGGCCATTCCGAGCCGATGCGCGAGCGGCGCAATGACTTCCAGGGTTTCCTTGGCCTTGCGGGCCTGCTTCTCGGGCGGCAGGAACCGCATGGTGCGCATGTTGTGCAGTCGGTCCGCCACCTTGATGACGAGCACCCGCGGATCTCGCGCCATCGCGATGATCATCTTGCGAATGGTCTCGCCTTCGGCCGCGGTTCCGAGAACCACCTTGTCGAGTTTGGTCACCCCGTCGACGAGATGGGACACCTCCTCGCCGAACTCCTCGGTCAGCTTGGCGAGCGAATACCCGGTGTCCTCGACCGTGTCGTGCAGCAGTGCCGCGACCAGCGTCGTGGTGTCCATCCCCAGCTCGGCCAGGATGTTGGCCACGGCGAGCGGGTGAGTGATGTAGGGATCACCGGATTTACGCATCTGCGACGCGTGCAGTTCGTCCGCGACATCGTAGGCGCGCTGCAACAACGCGAGATCGGCCTTGGGATACAGCTCGCGGTGCAGACTGACGAGAGGTTCGAGAACCGGCTTGACGGCGGCGCTACGCCCGGCGGTGATGCGGCGTGCCAGACGGGCCCGCACCCGCCGCGAAGCCGACGTCGGCACCGGTGCCGAGTTGCGCGCGCCGGACGGTGCCTGCGCATCGTCGGCAACCGATTCACGAGAAGACACCGGTTCGACGGCCGGAGAGGTAACTCCGGACGCAGCATCGTCCTTCGGCGCTACCTCGACGCCGGTCCGATCGGAGACTCCTCTTGGATCGGCGACGTCGGACCGTTCGGGGACGGCCGGTCCATCAGGCAAGGGCTGATCGATGTATCGGGTCACTCTCATCACCTCCTGCCACGCGCTCCACGCTGTCGCCGGACGCATCCGGAGAACGCATTACGTAGAGACTTTAGTCCTCATACTCGCACCAGGCAGGAGAGCGGGTAGTCACTGCATCTCTCACGGCCGCCCAGGGCCGCAATTTCGAGAACAACGGCAGCCCCGACTATCACCGCACCCTGATCTGCGAGCAGCCGAGCGGTCGCCTCGACCGTTCCGCCCGTCGCCAGCACATCGTCGACCACCAGCACCCGTCGGCCGGCAACCTCGATCGCCGTCGGGATCTGCAACTCGGCGGTGCCGTATTCGAGATCGTAGGATCGCGAGTGCACCGGGGGCGGGAGCTTTCCGGCCTTGCGCACCGCCAGCACCCCACAGCCCAGCTCCAAGGCCACACCGGCACCCAGCAAGAATCCGCGCGCGTCGATTCCGGCGACCAGGTCCACCCCGTCGAAACCGTGCGCCAGCTCGGACACCACGCTGCGCAATGCCGGGCCGTCGGCGAACACCGGTGTCAGGTCGCCGAAGCGCACACCGGGAACGGGAAAGTCGTCGACCCACCGCGTCAGCCGAGTCACGGCATCGGCGGCGCTCGGCCTGTCCACCGCGTCGCTTGTCTCTACCGAGTCGTTCATCGCAGAAGCACCCACCGATCCATGTTCCATCCGGCACCGGCGGCTGTGGGGTTGGGCAGCACGTCCTGCATGCCCTCGCTCACGACGGTGGTGCGTGGTTCGTTGTACAACGGAAGAGACGGCATGTCGTTCCACAGGATGTTCTCGCCTTCGGTGGCGAGTGCGAGGACGCGCTCCGGGTCGACGGTCACCGCCAACTGATCGACGATGGAATCGATCCGGCCGTTGCTGTAGCCGCCGACGTTCACGCCGCTCCCCGTCCGCAGCGAGTATCGCGCGAGCGCTCCGCCGGCCGACCCCGACGGCCCTGGCAGTGAACCACTGCTGCCCAGGACCGCGTCGACCGCACCGCCGCGCAGGGCGGACGGCGTGAAGTCCGGTGAGCTCGCATCCACGATCGTGATTCCCGCGGCCGCGCAGTCGGTCGCCATGCGGCTGACCTCCTCCGCGCGGCGGGCATCGGGCCCGCGGTAGCCGACGCGAACGGTCAGCGCGCTCTCGCCTGCGGTGGCAAGTTCCTTGGTCGCCCGGTCCAGGTCCGAACGCCGGTACCGATCGCCCACCACGGTGGCGACCGCCGGATACTCGAGGGTGTCGAGTTGGACCAGTCGGGAATCGACGAGGCCCGAGCCCAGCCCGGCCGCCGGAGCCGGCGATCCCGGATGTCCGAGCGTGTCGAACAGATCCGATCTCGGGATGCACGCGGCGACCGCTCGCCGTGCATTGGCGTCGGCCAGCACACCCTGCGTTGCGAACGTCAACTGTTCGACGCCGCGCGACGGCTCGTCGCTGGTCACGAATCCCTCCGCCGCACCGAGGTCGACGGCACCGGCACCGTGGTCGAGTACGTCGAGCGAGCCGTCGGCCACCTTTGCAGCCACGTCGGTGCCCTTGGGCCAGACGACCACCTGCTCGGTCTCGGGCGGAATTCCCCACCAGGCCTCGTTCGCGACGAGAACCAGACCGCCGTCGGCGGTGTACGAGTCGACCCGATACGGCCCGGCCGAGGGCAGTAACGACGTGTCGATCGAGCCGGGTGTCAGCGTCCACCCGGTGTTCCAGAATTCGGCGATGCGGCTCACGACGTCGTTGTCGCCGGCCAGGATGGGATCGACGACATTCGGCACTCCCGCCGCGCGAGCCGCGACGTGTGCGGGCAACAGATCGGTGGCACCGAACAGCGCGCGCCAATTCTGGTAACTGCGCCCGGGGGCGAACACGACCGTGGCTTCCTTGCCCCCGGGGACGCAGTCGATGCGTTGGATGTCGGAGTATCCGGCCGAGGACGCCGCGTCGAACATGGGCTCGTCGGTGGCGAATCGGCCACTGTTCGCCGCCCAGGCCAACACCAGGTCGTCGCAGGCCATCGGTGCACCGTCGGAGTACTTCGCCGCCGGCGCTATGGAGTACTGCACGGTCAACACGTCACCGGGAACGATTGCCGTGGTCCCGATGTCGTTGTCCGACAGCGCATCTCCCTCGGGCCCGAGGTAGCTGAAGCCTACCTGCACGCGAGTGAAGGCCTGTCTGGCTCCCGATGCCGCGCCGTCGACCGTTCTCGCGTTGTACGTGTCGACGACGTTGTCGAACGAGTAACCGATCGACGGAACCTTGTCCTCGGGTGACGAACACGCGGTGATGGACACCGCCGCGACACCAGCGGTCATCAGTGCCGCGCTCCACCTGCGTTTCACGTGCAGTCTCCGTCCCAGTCGGGGGTGGTTTCTACCGCCGCTTCTTGTTTCGCTTTCCGGTGGGCCGATTACCCGGCTGCGGGGTCGACGCCGTGCTGGTAGTCACACCGACGGCCACCGGTTCGGGAGCCAGTCCGGCCGCGCGGGCCGCGGCATCGGCACGCTTGGAGTGGACCTTGCGTGTGTGCGCAGCGACCGGGCCCCACTTCTCCTTGAGCGTGACCAACAGCGGAGTAGCGAAGAAGATGGACGAGTAGGCGCCGACGATCATGCCGACGAGCTGGACCAGAGCCAGGTCCTTGAGAGTGCCGACGCCGAGCAGCCACACCGCGACGATCATCAGCGCGATCACCGGCAGGACACCGATGACCGTGGTGTTGATCGAGCGCATCAAGGTCTGGTTGACCGCCAAGTTCGCTTGCTCGGCGTACGTCTTTCGGTGCAGGTTCAAGATTCCGCGGGTGTTCTCTTCGACCTTGTCGAACACCACCACCGAGTCGTACAGCGAGAAGCCGAGAATTGTCAGCAACCCGATGACCGTCGCCGGGGTCACCTCGAATCCGACGAGCGAATACACGCCTGCCGTGACGACGAGGTCGAACCCCAGCGCAGCCAGAGCTGCGAACGCCATGTCCCGTTCGTATCGAACGGCAATGTAGATGCTGACGATGACCAGGAAGACCGCGAGCGCGATCAGCGCCTTCTGCGTGATCTGACCTCCCCACGTCTCACTGACGTCGGACACGCTGATCGCATTGGGGGTTGCAGTGCCGCTGTTGTCCTGAGGCTGGAAAGCCTGGAACAACGCCTGTCGCAAACTGTCCACTTGACCGGGGTCGAGAGCCTCGGAACGAATCTGCACCGTCGCGGCAGCGCCGGAGCCGACCGTTTGCACCGACACGGGCGGCATACCCAACGAGTCGTCGTAGACCGTTTCGACCTGCTCGGTGGAGATGTTGTCCGCCGCCGGCAAGGCGATCCTGGTTCCGCCCTCGAAATCGATGCCGAGTGTGAATCCGCGAACCAGGAAGCTCAGCAGACACACCAGCACGATGACACCGGTGAGGATGTAGTAGAAGCGCCGACGGCCCACGATGTCGAAGGCGCCGGTTCCGGTGTACAGCCTGGACAGCCAGCTGTGCCTGGGCTGCGTGGACTGATCGACACTCGAGTCGTCGAGGGGCGATGGGGTCGACGTGGTCGTGTTCGACATGTCATGCCTCCTTCGACGGCGCGGTGCCGGTCTTGACGGCGAGCGCCTTGTTGGCTGCACGCTTGCGTTCGAGCGCGATCTGCTGGACGGCACCGAGGCCGTTGACGGACGGCTTGGACCAGAACTTCGACTTGGATGCGAGGTACACCAGCGGCCAGGTCACCAGCACCACGACGACGATGTCCAGAATGGTCGTCAAACCCAGAGTGAACGCGAAGCCGCGGACCTGACCCACCGCGAGTACGTAGAGCACTGCGGCCGCGATGAAGCTGACCGCGTTGCCGGACAGGATCGTCTTGCGGGCACGTGCCCAACCGCGTGGTACTGCCGATCGGAAGCTGCGACCCTCACGAATCTCGTCCTTGATGCGTTCGAAGAACACCACGAACGAGTCCGCCGTCATACCGATTCCGATGATGAGTCCGGCGATGCCTGCGAGGTCGAGGGTGAAGCTGATCCACCTGCCCAACAGAACGATGATCCCGTAGACGACGAGACCTGCCAGTGCCAGAGACAGGGCGGTGAGCAGGCCCAAGGCTCGGTAGTACAGCAGGCAGTAGACCAGCACGAGCGCGAGCCCGATGGCTCCAGCGACGAGGCCGGCTTCCAACGAGGCCAATCCCAGTGTGGCCGAGACGGTTTCGGCCTCGGAGGACACGAAGGACAGTGGCAGAGAGCCGTACTTGAGCGTGTTGGCCAACTCCGACGCGGACTGCGCGTTGAAGTTGCCGGTGATCGACGTGGCACTGCCTGCGGGTGTGGCACCTTGAATCACCGGCGCGCTGATCACCTTCGAGTCCAGCACGAATGCCGCCTGCTTCTGCAGGTTGGCCGCGGTGAACTGGGCCCACGTGTTGGAACCCTCGGAGTCGAAGCTCAGGCTCACCTGGAACTGGGCCTGCTGGCTGTCGAACCCGGAGGTGGCGTCGGCGATCTGCTGACCGTCGATGATTGTCGGTCCCAGCAGGTAGACAGCAGTTCCGTCAGTCGAGCACGCGACGAGGGGTAGCGCCGGATCGTCGTTGCCCGCGAGGGGGTCGGCGGCGTTGCAATCGAGCGACTGCATCGCCAGCTGCTGAATCTGTTGATCCTCACTCTGCCGCAGCGTCTTGGCGTCGGCGATCTCCTGAGCAGCGCGATCGGCATCGGACAGCGATGCGTCCGCGGCAGGATCGTCCGTCGCGGGGGCCTCGGTCGCGGGGGCGTCCGTCGCGGGAGCAGGCGTCGGATCGACCGTCGACGGATCCTGAGCCGGGAACACCCGGCTCTGAGGCGCGGCCGGTGCCGCTGGATCTGCAGGAGCAGCCGGATCTGCAGGAGCAGCGGGCGCGGCGGGATCTGCAGGAGCGGCAGGATCGACCGGCGCTTGCTGCGACCCTGCAGCCTGGCCCGCCGACGGGGCAACCGATCCCACGACGGGTCGGATGAACAGGCGAGCGGTCTGGCCGAGAGTGCGCGCCTGAGAACTGTCGTCTCCCGGCACCGTGATCACCAGGTTGTCACCGTCGACGACCACCTCGGACCCCGTGACACCGAGACCGTTCACTCGCGTCTCGATGATCTGCTGCGCCTGCTTCAGGCTCTCCTGGGTCGGCGCGTTGCCGTCGGGAGTCCGCGCAGTGAGCGTGACGCGGGTGCCACCCTGCAGGTCGATTCCCAACTTCGGCGAGGGGTCTTTGTCTCCGGTGAAGAAGACCAGGGCATACACCGCTGCCATCAGCACCGCGAAAACGGCGAGATAGCGGGCGGGACGCACCGGTCCGCTGGAAGGTGCCACGGTGTGTGTTTCTCCTCTGAGGCGATGGAAAGTGTCGGTTCCTGCAGGGCCTGGCGGCTCGTGATGTCAGCAGAGCGCGGTGCGATTGTGCACCACAAGGGTCACCGCAGACGAAACCGCTGCCGGATTCTGTCTCCGACAGCGGTTCGAATCAACGGTCGTTCACTCTTTTTCCAAACGCTTCGACGTCTGCTCGACCGTCTCGTCAGGCCCACCGACATCGGCCTTGTTCAACGACGGTCCCGGAGTCGCGCTGGAGTCGAGGGCAGCGATGTCGGCCTCGGCGGTGGTATCGGACTCGGTGTCGTCGAAGTCGGACTCGTCGGGCAGTACCTCTCGCACCACGGCACGGGACCAGGTGGTGATGACACCGTCGGCGATTTCGAGGTCGATCGTGTCGTCCTCGACCAGTACCACGCGGGCGTACAGACCGGCTGTGGTGACCACTTCGTCGCCGACCTTCAACGAGTCCTGCATCTCCGTGGTCTTGGCCAGCACCTTCTTCTGTCGACGCGCATTGAGAAAGAGCGGTACCAGAAGGGCCACGATCAGCAGCGGAAACAGCAAATCCATCGGAAGGTCAGTCCTCGAAGCTCGGGTGAAAAATCGTCATTGTCTCGTGCAGGAACGCCGCGGACGCGGGTCTCGCAGCTACCCAGTGTGCCATCACCTGGAACCGGTCCGGTCCGAACATGGGCGTGTTGTGCCCGATTCAGTCGAATAAGCCCTGCGCAGCCTCGGTGGACCGGACCGAGATTCCACCCACCGCGAGGTCCGGCGGCGGTGTCAAGCCGAGGTGTTGCCACGCGGTGGCAGTTGCGACGCGACCTCGCGGCGTGCGGGCGATCATGCCGGCACGCACCAGGAACGGCTCGCACACCTCTTCGACCGTCGAGGGCTCCTCACCGACCGCCACCGCCAGAGTCGACACCCCTACAGGTCCGCCGCCGAAGCTGCGGATGAGGGCGCTGAGAACAGCTCGGTCGAGTCGGTCGAGTCCGAGTTTGTCCACGTCGTACACCACCAGGGCGGCTTTGGCCGTCTCTCGAGTGACCGTGCCGTCTCCTCTGACGTCCGCGTAGTCGCGGACTCGTCTGAGCAACCGGTTCGCAATGCGCGGCGTGCCGCGGGATCGGCCGGCGATCTCGGCGCATCCGTCTCGGTCGATCGGGACACCGAGAATTCCGGCCGACCGCATGAGAATGCGCTCCAGTTCATTCGGCTCGTAGAAATCCATGTGCGCCACGAATCCGAATCGGTCGCGTAGTGGACCGGTCAGAGCACCCGACCTGGTGGTCGCACCGACCAGGGTGAACGGGGCAACCTCGAGCGGAATGGACGTCGCTCCCGGGCCCTTGCCGACGATGACGTCGACGCGAAAGTCCTCCATCGCGAGATACAGCATCTCCTCGGCCGGGCGGGCGATGCGATGGATTTCGTCGATGAACAGCACGTCACCCTCGACGAGGTTGCTGAGCATGGCGGCGAGGTCTCCGGCCCGCTCGAGTGCCGGACCGGACGTGAGCCGTAGCGATGTTCCCAGTTCGGCAGCGATGATCATCGCCATGCTGGTCTTGCCGAGCCCCGGAGGACCGGACATCAGAATGTGGTCGGGAGTTCCCCCACGCATCTTGGCACCGGAGAGCACGAGCTGGAGCTGCTCACGGACCCGAGGCTGACCGATGAAGTCGGTGAGATTCTTCGGACGCAGGCTCGTCTCGACATCCAGATCGTCGGACATGGCGTCCGCACCCACCTGGGATTCTGCGAACTGGTCGTCCTCGTTCACGTCTACCTACCTGGATTTTCCGAGGTACGCCAGCGCCGACCTGAGCGCAGCCGATGTGGTTGCCTCGGGCTGCTGGGCGAGTACCGCGTCGGTGGACTCCTCGGCCTGCTTCGCCGGAAAACCGAGTCCGATCAACGCCTCGACGATCTGATCGCGCACAGAATTTCCGGCACCCGATCCCGGTAGAACCGAGTTCGCGGCGCGGCCGACCACCGCGTCCACCTTGTCCCGCAATTCGACGACCATTCTCTCCGCGCCGCGCTTGCCGATTCCGGGAACCTTGGTGAGTGCGCCGATATCGCTGTCCGCCAACGCGGTTCGCAGCGCATCGGGTTCGTGCACGGCGAGCGTGGCCATCGCGATACGTGGCCCGACCCCGGTCACGGTCAGGAGCAACTCGAACAGCTCGCGCGATTCCTTGTCCGGGAAACCGAAGAGCGTCTGCGAGTCTTCCCGCACGATCATGGTGGTCAGGAGGGTCGATTCACTTCCCCGGTGCAGCGTGGACAGCGTCGCCGGAGTGGCGCTGACGCGGTATCCGACGCCCGCGGCCTCGAGCACCGCATGATCGAGTGCGATGTCGATCACCGAGCCTCTGATCGATGCGATCATCGTGCGCCCGCCTCTTTCTTGGCCATCTTCTCGATTCTGCGTGCGACGACGGCGCGCGCTTTGCGCTCCTCGGCCAGACGCGCGTCGTACTTGCGCTTCTGCTCCGCCGCCATGGCTTCCGCCTTGGCCATCCGCGCGATCATCGGAGCACGCCAGCAATGACAGATACCGAGCGCGAGCGCATCGGCGGCGTCGGCCGGAGTCGGCGCGGTTTGCAGACCGAGAATACGCATGACCATCGCTGTGACCTGGGCCTTGTCGGCGGATCCATTGCCCGTGACCGCCGCCTTGACCTCACTCGGGGTGTGAAAGCAGACGTCGACGCCGCGCCGGGCCGCCGCCAGCGCGATCACCCCACCGGCCTGCGCGGTACCCATCGCGGTGCGCACATTGTGTTGTGCGAACACCCGCTCGATGGCCACCACGGAGGGCTTGTGCGTGTCGAGCCAGTACTCTGCGGCCTCGGAGATGCGCAACAGGCGCTGCGCGAGATCCATATCAGCGGGAGTTCGGACCACGTCCACGTCGAGCGCCACGACCGTGCGGCCCACGCCTCCCTCGATCAAACTGAGCCCACACCTGGTGAGACCGGGGTCGACACCCATCACCCGCACGCCACCACACCTTCCGCTTACGAACTGTTGTTCGATAGCGTAGCGGAGCGGACCCGCGGATCAGGGATACGACACCCGGCCTGTTGGCTCGATCGAAATCGAGTGGTCAGTCCTCGTCGTCGAGCTCGGCCATGACCTCGTCGGACAGCTCGACGTTGGACCAGACGTTCTGCACGTCGTCGCTGTCTTCCAGGGCGTCGATGAGCTTGAAGACCTTGCGCGCACCGTCTGCGTCGACCGGAACGCTGACCGACGCCTGGAAGCTGGCCTCGGCCGAGTCGTAGTCGATTCCGGCGTCCTGCAACGACGTACGTACTGCGATCAGGTCGGTCGGCTCACTGACGATCTCGAAGGTGTCGCCGTTGTCGTTGACTTCTTCGGCACCGGCTTCGAGTACGGCCATCAGGACGTCGTCCTCACTCTGACCGTTCTTTTCGAGGGTCACCACACCCTTGCGCGAGAACAGGTACGACACCGATCCCGGGTCTGCCATGTTTCCGCCGTTGCGCGTCATCGCCACGCGAACCTCGCCTGCGGCGCGGTTGCGGTTGTCGGTGAGGCACTCGATCAGAATCGCCACACCGTTGGGGCCGTAGCCCTCGTACATGATGGTCTGCCAGTCGGCTCCACCGGTTTCTTCGCCTGCTCCGCGCTTACGGGCCCGCTCGATGTTGTCGATCGGAACCGAGGTCTTCTTCGCCTTCTGGATGGCGTCGAAGAGAGTCGGGTTGCCCGTGGGGTCACCGCCACCCGTGCGGGCCGCCACCTCGATGTTCTTGATGAGTTTGGCGAAAGACTTGCCGCGTCGGGCGTCGATCACCGCCTTCTTGTGCTTGGTGGTGGCCCATTTTGAGTGGCCGCTCATGCGATAGAGCCCCTTCCTGCTCGAAATCAGTGTTGTCGACTTTACTCGCCCGGTACCGCGCTCGGGACCGACCTGCTCCGGACGAGTCCTAGTGGTGGCGCACCATGTCCACGAAGAGTCGGTGTACGCGATCGTCTCCGGTGACCTCGGGATGAAAGCTGGTCGCCAGCACCGAGTTCTGTCGTACGGCCACCACCCGACCGGCAGCCGGTCCGTGAACGACAGCGGCGAGCACCTCGACGTGTTCTCCGACCCGTTCCACCCAGGGCGCCCGAATGAACACCGCTCGCACCGGCCCACCCTCGATGTCCACGACGTCGAGATCGGTCTCGAAGGAGTCGACCTGGCGACCGAAGGCGTTACGCCGCACGGTGATATCGAGGGCGTCCAGATGCCGGGCGTCGGGCCTGGTGTCGAGAACTTCGGACGCCAACAGAATCATCCCCGCGCACGATCCGTAGGCGGGCATGCCTTCGCCCAAGCGAGCACGCAACGGGTCGAGAAGATCGAACACACCGAGCAGATTGCTCATGGTCGTCGATTCGCCGCCGGGGATGATCAGCCCGTCGATCTGCGCGAGTTCGGCCGGACGCCGCACGGTGACTCCATGCGCGCCACTCGACTCGAGTGCGGCCAGATGTTCGCGAACATCGCCCTGCAGTGCGAGAACTCCGATGGTCGGAGCACTCACTTCACACCGAAGGGATCGACGTGCTGCTTCGAGGTGTCCCTCTCGAAACGCATCAATCCCTCTTGCACCACCGCTGCGACCATCCGACCGGAGGTATCGAAGATTCGACCCTGCGCCAGTGCTCGCCCGAAGTCGGCGGACGGCGACGTCTGGTCGTAGAGCAACCACTCGTCCGCCCGGAACGGCCGCAGAAACCACAACGCATGATCGAGTGACGCCGTCTGCGTGACAGCATCCGGATGCGGCACCTTGGCCGACCCGATGAGCGTCATATCGCTCATGTAGGCCAGAGCGCAGACGTGGAACACCTGATCGTCGGGCAACGTGTCCCGGTAGCGGAACCACACCCGTTGTTGCGCGGCGAAACTCGGATGCTTGACGGTCTGATCGTCGGGAATGAGACGGATGTCCCACTCGGACCATTCCTTGTAATAGGAGGTGTCGTACTCCGCCAGAGTGGTGGGATCGGGCAGTGTTTCCGGACCGACGACCTCGGGCATGAGGTCCTGATGCGAAATGCCGTCGTCGTCGCCGTGGAACGAGGCCGACATCGTGAAGATCGCCTTACCGTCCTGAATTCCGGTGACTCGGCGGGTGCAGAACGACCGTCCGTCGCGGATTCGATCCACCATGAACACGGCCGGTTCGTTCGGGTTGCCCGGCCGCAGAAAGTAGCCGTGCAGCGAGTGCACTCGAAACTCCGGTGCCACCGTGCGCACTGCGGCGACGAGAGCTTGGCCTGCGACCTGACCGCCGAACGTGCGCGGCAGACGACTCGGGAACGTGCGTCCCCGATAGATGTCGTTCTCGATTCGTTCCAATTCGAGAATGTCCTCGATGCTGGCCATGGCTGGTGTCCACCTTTCTGTGACAACGGCTCAGGCTAACAATGAATGGAGCAGGCAAGATGGTCGGTGTGGGTCAACCTGTACCGATCTTTCCCGATCTCCTCGTGGAATCGATCGTCGATTCCTGCCCGATCGACACTCGCACGATCGTCGTGGTCGACGGTGCCGATGCCGCGCAGCCGGTCGAGTTCGCCTCGCGCACAGCAGAACACGCCCGCTCGCGCGGACGTTCGGCCGCGGTGGTCGATCTGCACGATTACGTGCGCCCGGCATCGATTCGATTCGAGTATTCACGCCACGACGAATTGAGCTATCGCACATTGTGGTTCGACTACGACGCCGTGTCGCGAGAGGTGATCGCACCATTGAGGACCGGTGGCGCAGGCCACTTCCTGCCCCGGCTATGGGATGAGGCGACCGATCGATCGGCGCGGGCACGCACCGTGCCGGCCGCGCCGAACGAAATCGTGCTCATCGCCGGGCCCATGTTGCTCGGGCGAGGCCTCGACGTCGACCTGTCGGTACACCTTCGCCTGTCCGAGACTGCCCTACGGCGTAGAACCGATCCGGCCGAGGAATGGACCTGCGAGGCCCTGATGACGTACTACGACGGCCTGGATCTGTCGGATCGTTCCGCCGGCCGGCCGGATTTCACGGTCCGCTGGGACCATCCGAGCCGTCCGGCCTTTGAACGTCGGCCCTAGAAGCGAGTCACCAACCGCGCTCGGCGAGCCGGTGCCCGACGGGCAGGTCGTCGACGTTGATGCCGACCATCGCCTCACCCAGGCCACGCGAGACCTTCGCGAGGACGTCGGGGTCGTCGAAGAACGTGGTGGCCTTGACGATCGCCTCGGCGCGCTCCTTGGGGTTGCCGGACTTGAAGATTCCCGATCCGACGAACACGCCCTCGGCACCGAGCTGCATCATCATCGCAGCGTCGGCGGGAGTGGCGATGCCTCCGGCGGTGAACAACGTGACCGGCAACTTTCCGACACGTGCAACTTCGACCACCAGGTCGTACGGAGCCTGAAGTTCCTTCGCCGCAACGTACAGCTCGTCCTCGGGAAGCGACGTGAGGCGGCGAATCTCGTCGCGAATCTTGCGCATGTGCGTCGTCGCGTTCGAGACGTCTCCGGTACCGGCCTCGCCCTTGGAACGAATCATGGCTGCGCCCTCGGTGATTCGACGGAGCGCCTCGCCAAGGTTGGTCGCACCACACACGAACGGAGCGGTGAAGTTCCACTTGTCGATGTGGTTGGCGTGGTCGGCCGGGGTGAGCACCTCGGACTCGTCGATGTAGTCGACCCCCAGGCTCTGCAGTATCTGAGCCTCGACGAAGTGCCCGATGCGCGCCTTGGCCATCACCGGAATGCTCACCGAGGCGATGATGCTGTCGATCATGTCGGGATCGCTCATACGCGACACCCCACCCTGAGCGCGGATGTCGGCGGGAACGCGCTCGAGAGCCATGACGGCGACTGCTCCGGCGTCTTCGGCGATCTTGGCCTGATCGGCAGTCACCACGTCCATGATGACGCCGCCCTTGAGCATCTCGGCCATTCCTCGCTTGACGCGGGCGGTGCCGATTCCGTTCTCGCCGGATCCACCGTCGACCGATACCGCGGATGTGTTCGAGGCGTGTGGGGTACTCAAGCGAAACTCCTGTGTTGTTCGACGCTCTGGCAGCGCTCCGGGCTGATAGGTGCGAGTGCGCATGGCGCGATGTCGCGCCCAGAACGATAGGCCTCGACACGTGCGATTCCCATAACCACTTGGCGATTGCTGGACTGCTCGAAAGGGTCCAGATGCCTACCTGATGGCGCGCACGTCCGGATCACCACGTCGAGCGAGAGCCACATTGACCTCGTCCAGGAGTTCGGCCAGGTCCTGGGGGTAGACGTTCTCGCCGAGCGCGCTCAGCGCTCGAATGTCGGACTCGGTGCACCACTGGTGCCCGGTCACGGTCCGGCGCTCGAAATCGGTGAAGCCGGCGCTCTGCGGCTCGAACTCCTGCGTTCGGTGGGCGAAGAACAGCTCCTCGGATCTGATCAGCGTTCCGTTGAACGGGAACGTGGCAACTCGTCGCCACAACGGTCCACGTAGATCGGCTGCGACCACACGCAATCCGGTTTCTTCGTGCACTTCTCGCACCGCTGCCTCGCGGAGCGTTTCACCCTTCTCCACTGCCCCACCGATCGTGAACCAGAAGAAGGTATCGGGCACGGTCGGATCGTGTCCGCGCAACAGCAGTACGCGGCCGCGCTCGTCGAGCAACACCACCCGCGCCGACGTGCGCGGAGTGGCGCGATTCTCGCTGCCGAACGTCGCGCCGGCAGAACGTTCCGCAATCTCGAAGTACGCCGGCAGCGCTGCTGTTCCGCCGAGATGCAACCACCGAACCGGTCGACGGACGCGCAACGCCAGTGTGTCGCGGACGGCATCGTTGTGGAAGCGCCGCGCGATCAGAACGCGGGCCTCGGCGTCTGCCAATTCCGCAACCAGTTGTGGGGGAAGCGCATTCGGTTCGACGACAGCGAGTGCCATGGACACCGCATTCTCGGCTTCCTCCCGCTGTGACCGGTCGGCTCGCTCGGCTCGATCGGCCAGCGCGGCAAGTTCTCTGCTCGACGGTGCCGAGTCGCGGGTGGCCGCGGATACCGCTCGCGCGACGACGGCGCGACGGGCGAGTGCGGCGTCGAGGGACTGCCAGGCCAGGTCGGTACGCACGTGCAGGCGATCGAGTCGGTTCGCCGTCCCGTAGGCCCAGAGACCGATGACGAGGATCAGTACTGCGATCAGCCCCAACACCAGGATGGTGACGGCAGAGAGTGTCATCAGGTGGACGCTCGTACTTTCTGACCGCCGAGCGTGACCGTCTCGTAGACCCGCAGGATTTGCTCGGCCACGACGGGCCAGTCGTAGGCAGATACAGCCACCGACGCGGCGTCGACCAGTCGGTCCCGGACGGAGTCGTCGGACAGGATCGAGGTGACGGCCAGGGCGAGGGCATCGGAGTCGTCGATCGGAACCAGCAGTCCGCAGGTGCCGTCCTTCAACACCCGACGGAAGGCATCGAGTTCGCTTGCCACGACCGGTGTTCCCGCTGCCATCGCCTCGACGAGCACGATGCCGAAGCTCTCACCGCCGAGGTTCGGGGCGCAGTAGACATCGGCGCTGCGCATCGCGGACGCCTTGGTCGCATCGTCCACCTGTCCCAGGAAGGTCAGGTGCGACGCGAGTGCGCCTGCCTCCTTGCGAAGCTTGTCCTCGTCGCCCCGTCCGACGACGAGAATTTCGATGTCGGGATGCGATTCCACCAATGCGGGCAGAGCACCGAGCAGAACGGCCATTCCCTTGCGCGGTTCGTCGAATCGGCCCAGGAAAAGCACGGTACGGCCCGCACGCGGATAGCCTTCCAACACTGCGGCATCGGCGAACGCCGGCACGTCGACGCCGTTGGGGATTTCCACCGCATCGGATCCGAGGGCCTCGACCTGCCACCGCCGAGCGAGTTCCGACACCGCGATCCGGCCACTGATCTTCTCGTGGTACGGGCGTAGGACACCCTGGAACGTGCTGAGCACCAAGGATTTCGTGGTGGAGGTGTGGAAGGTCGCAACGATCGGACCGTCCGCGGCTTTGAGGGCCAGCATGGACAGACTCGGCGCGTTCGGTTCGTGGATGTGCAGCACGTCGAAATCGTTGTCCGAGATCCACTTACGGATGCGCGAATAGGTCACCGGACCGAATCGAAGGCGCGCGACCGAACCGTTGTAGGGAATGGCGAGTGCCTCACCGGCCGACACCACGAAATCCGGCAACTCGACGTCGTCCGACGCCGGAGCGAGAACACTCACTCGATGCCCGCGCTCGAGGAACACCTCAGCCAACTGCTGCACGTGCGCCTGCACCCCGCCGGGAACGTCGAACGAGTACGGGCAGACCATACCGATCTTCACGCGCCCTCGATTCGCGCGCGACGCTCGGCGGACCAGTCGCTCATCCACAACGGTTGCAGCATGTGCCAGTCGGCCGGGTGCGCTCGGACACCGGCGGCGAAATGATCGGCCAATGTCTGTGTGGCCGAATCGATTCCAGCAGAGACATCCACTGCGGGTGAGATATCGAAGCCCCAGCCGTCACCGTCGAAATAGCCGTGCACCGGCAGCAGCGTCGCGCCGGTGTCGATCGCCAACTTCGCTGCCCCCGCGGGCATGCGCGTCGGTTCGCCGAAGAAGCTCACCGGCACGCCATGCTTGGCGAGGTCGCGTTCGCCCAGCAGACACACGACCTTGTTCTCGCGGAGCCTCTCGCTCAGCGCCTTCAAAGGCGGCTGCTCACCGCCACTGAGCGGAAAGATCTCGAAGCCGAGACTTTCCCGATAAGCAACGAATCGCTGATACAGCGACTCGGGCTTCAGGCGCTCGGCCACTGTGGAGAGGCCGCCGTGCTTCCGCACCAACCACATACCGGCCATGTCCCAATTACCACTGTGCGGCAGCGCCAGCACAGCACCCTTGCCCGTAGCGAGTGCAGCTTCGAGATGTTCTTGTCCGTTGACACATTCATCGATGACGGCTGCCTGTGCGGCCAGATCCATCGACGGCAACCGGAAGGCCTCCCGCCAGTAGCGGGCGTACGAGCGGACGCTGTCACGAATCAATTCGTCGGGCACCTCGCCAGGGCTGGTTCCCAGTACCCGAGCGAGATTGCGTCGCAACTGATCCGGACCACCGTTCCGGGTGGCCGCGATGTCCGCACCGCGATCGAAGAGTCCTCTGGCCACGCCTTCCGGCAACGATCGGACCAGCCGCCACCCGGCGGCGTACCCGAGGTCGCTGGCCCTGTCGGAGAGATTCACGACGCAGCCACGTCACCGTCGCCGGTGGATGGAGTGGTGGGCGGCACGATGATGTCGCGAGCCCCGTCGGATCCACGGACCGCCAGTACGCGCTGGAAGACGGTCACGATGCTCAGGGCAGCGAGAATCCACATTGCCGGGTAGATGAGGCTGTCGAGCCATGGAATGTCGAAATGGCGACCGACCCCGGTGAACCCGGCCCCGACGAGGACGATGACGAGTCGATCGGGACGTTCGATCCAACCACCGTCGGCCGAGAGTCCGCTGGCCTCTGCGCGGGCCTTGGCGTACGAGATGACCTGTGAGGTGACCAGGCAGATCAGCGTGGCCACGAGTAATGGCTTGTTGTCCTCGGAATAGACTGCCCACCAGGCGAGTCCACCGAAGATCGCGCCGTCGGCCACTCGATCGCAGGTCGCGTCGAGCACGGCCCCGTACTTGGTGCCGCCGCCCCTGGCCCGTGCCATGGCGCCGTCGAGCATGTCGAAGAGCACGAACAAGGTGATGACGATCGAACCCCACCACAGGTAACCGGCGGGGAACATCGTCACCGCTGCGGTGACGGTGACGACGGTGCCGATGACGGTCACCGAGTCCGGGGTCAGTCCAGTGCTGTTGAGAGCGCGCCCGAGCGGGGCGGTCACCTTCGACACCGGCGCACGGCCGAAAATGCTCAGCACGGCGCATGCTCCTTTCGCCGGTGGTTCATTCGTTCCAGGCCGACGCGAGCAGGGATCTGGTGTCGCGAAGCAACTGCGGCATCACCTTTGCGCCGCCGATCACCGTGATGAAGTTGGCATCGCCACCCCACCTCGGCACGATGTGCTGGTGCAAATGCTCGGCAAGTGATCCGCCGGCCGCCGCACCGAGGTTGAGGCCGACGTTGAAGCCGTGTGGACTCGACACTCGCTTGATCACGCGAATCATCTGCTGGGTGAAGGCCATCAGTTCGGCACTCTCGGCGGGCGTGAGGTCCTCGAGCGCCGCGACGCGACGGTACGGCACGATCATCGCGTGCCCGGGGTTATACGGGTACAGGTTTAGCACCGCGTACACCGACTCGCCACGCGCGACGACCAGTCCGTCCTCGTCGCTCATCTTGGGGATGTCGGAGAACGGCTCACTCGACTTGGCCGACGCCTGGGGGGCCTCGGCGATGTAGGACATCCGGTGCGGAGTCCACAATCGTTGCAGCCGGTCGGGTTCACCCGCACCGGTGGCGACGATCGACTCGTCCTGGTCGGGCATGTCAACTCACTCCACTGGTGTGCACGAGGTCGGCGGTCGGTGATGCGTTGTTGCGCTGAGAGATCCACTCGGTGATCGTTGCCACGGCCTGCGCAACAGAAACACCGTTGACCTGAGTTCCGTCACGGAATCGGAAGCTGACGGCACCTGCCTCGACGTCGCGTTCGCCGGCGAGCAGCATGAAGGGTACCTTCTGCGCGGTCTGATTGAAGATCTTCTTCTGCATCCGATCGTCACTGGCGTCCACCTCGGCCCTGACGCCGTGCTTCTTCAGCTCCTTCACCACCGCGAACAGATGGTACTGATGCACCTCGGCCACCGGAATGCCCACGACCTGCACGGGCGCGAGCCAGGCCGGGAAGGCACCGGCGTAGTGCTCGGTGAGTACACCGAAGAACCGCTCGATCGAACCGAACAGCGCGCGGTGAATCATCACCGGGCGTTCCTTCACTCCGCCCGAGGCGGTGTATTCGAGCTCGAAGCGTTCGGGAAGATTGAAGTCGAGCTGAATGGTCGACATCTGCCACGTGCGACCGAGCGCATCCTTGGCCTGCACCGAGATCTTGGGTCCGTAGAACGCGGCCCCGCCCGGATCGGGCACGAGATCGAGACCCGACGCCGCTGCGACCTCGGCAAGGGTGTTGGTCGCTTCCTCCCAGACCTCGTCGCTACCGACGGACTTCTCCGGGTTGCGAGTCGACAGCTCCAGGTAGAAATCGTCCAGTCCGTAATCTTTGAGCAGGCCGAGCACGAATTCCAGTGTGCTGGTGAGCTCTCCGCGCATCTGCTCGCGAGTGCAGAAGATGTGCGCGTCGTCCTGCGTCATGCCGCGTACTCGGGTGAGACCGTGAATGACGCCGGACTTCTCGTATCGATACACCGAACCGAACTCGAACAGGCGCAACGGCAACTCGCGGTACGAGCGGCCGCGGGAGCGGAAGATGAGGTTGTGCATCGGGCAGTTCATCGGCTTGAGGTAATAGTCCTGGCCGGGTTTGCGTACATCGCCGTTCTCGTCGAGTTCGGCATCGAGATGCATCGCCGGGAACATGCCGTCGCGGTACCAATCGAGGTGACCGGAGACCTCGTAGAGATGCCCTTTGGTGATGTGCGGAGTGTTGACGAACTCGTAGCCCTCTTCGATGTGCCGCTGGCGCGAATAGTTCTCCAACTCGTTGCGGATCACACCGCCCTTCGGATGGAACACCGGAAGGCCGGAGCCCAGCTCGTCGGGAAAGCTGAACAGGTCCAGCTCGGATCCGAGCTTGCGGTGATCGCGGCGCTCGGCCTCGGCCAGGAGTTCCAGATGCGCATCGAGTGCCTCGGTGGACTCCCACGCGGTTCCGTAGATGCGCTGCAAGTCCGCGTTGTCCTGGTTGCCACGCCAGTACGCAGCCGAACTGCGAGTGAGCTTGAAGGCAGGCACGTACTTGGTGGTGGGGATGTGCGGGCCGCGGCACAGATCGCCCCAGATGCGCTCGCCGGTGCGGGGATTGAGGTTGTCGTATGCGGTCAGTTCTCCCCCACCGACCTCCATGACCTCCGGATCGTCGATTCCGGACTTGTCGTCTATCAGCTCGAGCTTGTACGGCTCGTCGGCCAGCTCCTCGCGGGCCTGCTCCACCGACTCGTACACCCGACGCGAAAACCGTTGTCCCGCTTTCACGATCTGCTTCATCTTCTTCTCGAGGGCAGTCAGATCCTCGGGAGTGAACGGCTGCTTCACATCGAAGTCGTAGTAGAAGCCGTCCTTGATGAACGGTCCGATGCCCAGTTTGGCGTCGGGAAACAGCTCTTGAACGGCCTGCGCCAGCACGTGCGCCGCCGAATGCCTGATGACGCTTCGCCCGTCCTCGGTATCGGCCGGAACCGGCTCGACCTCGGTATCGGACTCCGGAGCCCACGACAGGTCACGGAGCTTTCCCTCGGGATCCCGCACGACGACGATCGCCTCGGGCCCCTTGTTGGGCAGTCTGGTATCGCGGAGCGCCGTACCTGCCGTCGTTCCTGCCGGCACCATGATGCGGGCGGGTGGAGCGCTGGCGACAACGGGCATGCTCACGGCGATGTACTCCTCGATCGGTTCTTCGGGCCAGGAAGGCCTCCGACAGCCTATCGGCAACGAGCCCGTCGTCGGCCCTCAGCGCGGCGCGTTCGTCAGATCGGACTGTCCAGCCATGTCCAGTCGAGTCCGATCCAACCACCGACCAGTGCAAATGTGCCGAGCAGCCATAGCGTGGCGAGCACAACGACCGTCGTGAAGAGCAGGCCGAGTCCTTTGACGACGATCGACTGCTTCGAGAACCACGCCATGAACGCGTCGTATCTCGCGCGAACGAAGCGCAGCGCGCTCTTGGCCCACTCGAATTCCGAAGCCAGAATGCCCAGACCGGCGAAGACTATCAACCAGCCTGGGCCCGGGTAGGGAATGGCCAACACTCCCAACACCAACACCAGGGTGCCGACGACACCGACGGTGATGCGGTAGCCGAGATCGAGAGATTTGTTCTCGGCGATACGAGCCCGGAAGCGTCTGTGCTTTGTCGCCAGCTGCTCGGCCGGGCCATCGGCGTCGGCCGCGTCGGTCACGGCGTCCGGTGCAGTGTTCTGTCCGTCCGCCTCGCGGGACGTCGATCCGTCGGTGCTCACCGAGTCAGGTTACCGGGCCGAGACACGAAAAAGCCCGCACCGACGAGCGGTGCGGGCTTTGTTCGTCTGTGGTCCCGGCTGGGATCGAACCAGCGACCTTCCGCGTGTGAAGCGGACGCTCTTCCACTGAGCCACGGGACCGAACGAGGCAAAACATTAACACGAGGTGCCGCGGCGAATCGAATCGCCCGCCCGGGCATCGAACGCACCCTCACGGTGGTTCGAGAATGATGTCCCGTCACTGGTTTCACATCGTTCACAGGGGTCGATTCGCACTAATCCGTGGCTGACCACGTGATTTGTGGGTTTCACTCCCGTTGGGTTAATGTTTCCCCCGCACCACGGAGACAACGACTGCCCAGCAGTGAGCGCCTCCGAGGTACGCGGATGTGGCGCAGTGGTAGCGCATCACCTTGCCAAGGTGAGGGTCGCGGGTTCGAATCCCGTCATCCGCTCGAGGGTCTCGACCCATGGTGGAGTGGCCGAGTGGTGAGGCAACGGCCTGCAAAGCCGTGCACACGGGTTCGATTCCCGTCTCCACCTCGCTAGTGCATCGATTGCAGAATCGATGCGAGGACATGCGCGATTAGCTCAGCGGGAGAGCGCTTCCCTGACACGGAAGAGGTCACTGGTTCAATCCCAGTATCGCGCACCACTGTCAGACAGATCAGGCCCCCTTTCGAGGGGGCCTTTTTTGTATGTTCCAGTAATCAATTGTGGTGATTCGCGCCATAGGAGTGCACAGTAGAGACGACGCACACACTTCGATGGAAGGACACATACGTGTCGGACGATGCTCGAAGCACAACCACGAACGACAATCCCACCGACGAAACCGCCATCGACGACACCAGCAACACCAGCAACACCGACGAAGAAGGTGGAGGCACCGAGCTCGAAGTCGACGACGCCACGCTCGAGGAAGCGAAGAAGTCGGTCGAAGGGTTGGACGATCGCTATCGGCCCGGTGCCAGGCCCACCGTGGCGCTGCCGGGAACGAACGGCACGGTTGCCGGGACGGCGTTCGCCGACATGGTCGACGACAACGGCGAGCTGGTGGATGCCGACGACCAGGACACCGCAGACAAGACTGCAGGGGACGAGACGGCCGGAGACCGCGAGAACACCGACGAGAAGGTAGTTTCCGCGCACGATGCCTGAACACGGTGTTTCCGACGCCCCCGCCGAAGTCGAACTCGGCGGGGGCGTCGCCTTTCTGCATACGCCCCCGACAGCGTCCCGGGGCGGCCTCGCTCTTACCCACGGCGCGGGCGGCAACTGCAATTCGGTTCTGCTCCAGAAGATTGCGTCGGTATGGGCGGCGGCCGGCTTCACTGTCCTGCGGTTCGACCTCCCGTTCCGAGTGCGCAAGGCCAAGGGTCCGCCGCATCCCTCACGCTCGGAGGAGGATCGGCTCGGTATCGCCGCGGCAGTCGACCGCGTGCGAGCGGAAACCACGGGATTCATTGCGTTCGGTGGCCACTCGTACGGTGGCAGGCAGGGGTCGATGATCGCGGCCGAACGTCCGGGTCTCGTCGACGGACTCGTTCTCACTTCCTATCCCCTGCACCCACCGGGAAAGCCCGACAAGCTTCGTACGCAACATCTACCCGACCTTCGGACCCCGACTGCCGTGCTGCACGGCACGAAAGATCCGTTCGGCACCACCGCAGAACTCGAAGCAGCATTGGCCCTCGTCCCCGCGGCAACCTTGCTCGTCGACATCGAGGGTGCCGGCCACGATCTCGCCCCGGCGAAATACGACGCAGCGTCTCGAACACTCGCGGCTGCCGTCTCCCTGTTCGGCACCTCCTCGTCCGATCCGTCGGTCGTCGTCCCGCCCTTCGACCCGTCACGCTGAAGTGGTGTACTGAAACTATGCCAACCTGGGGATGGTTCATCGTTGCGCTGGTCCTTATCGACGCTGCGGTACTCGCGGCGTGGTTTCTCGCTCGCCGAAAGCCGGACGACTCCGGTGCGACTTCGCGCAACCTGCAGTTGGTAGGACTGGACGACGGTGCCCGCGCAGAAATTCACCAATTGTTGGCCGCCGACAAAAAGATTCACGCCATCAAGGTCTTTCGAGAGCGAACGGGTGCCGGATTGCTCGACGCGAAGAACGCAATCGAATCGATGCAACGCGGGGCCGCGTTTCCAGCGCCGAAGACGATTCTCGATGCAGCAAGTTCGGGTCCCGTGCGATGGGACGACCTGCTCCCCCGGCTGACAGCACTCAAGACGGAGGGCAAAGCGATCGCGGCGATCAAACTGCTGCGGGATCGAACCGGCCTGTCGTTGCGCGATGCCAAGAAAGCGGTCGATCAGCTGTGACCGTTCGTGAGGCGGCTTCGGCAGACGCGCGTCGAGTTGCGGATCTGGCCGCACTGACCTTCCCCTTGGCCTGCCCGCCGAAAACTCGACCGGACGATATCGCGAATTTCGTCTCGAAAGTGTTGTCGCTCAGCAATTTCGAGAGTTACATCGCCGACCCCGACAGGACCGTTCTTATCGACGAGTCAGGCGATGCAGAGATTGTCGGTTACGCAATGCTGGTGTTCGGCACTCCCACCGACTCGGGCATCCGCTCGGCACTCACTCACGAGCCGACCGTCGAGATCAGCAAACTGTACGTCCGACCCACCGAGCACGGCGGCGGAGTCGCCTCCCGCCTGATGGCTTCGGCCCTGGACAGTGCGCGCCGACGCGGCTGCAAGGGAGCATGGCTGGGGGTCAACCAGCAGAACGCACGAGCCCAGAAGTTCTACGCCAAACACGGATTCGAGATCGTGGGCACCAAGACCTTCGTCGTCGGTGTACAGACACACGACGACTACGTCATGCAGGTGCCACTCTGACCTCTGTTCAGCCGACAGCGGCGAAACGCGACAATGCCAGCAGACGCGACGTGGCGCGCAGGTACTTCTTGCGGTAGCCGCCGGCCAGCATCTCCTCGGTGAAGATCTCGTCGAGCTTGCCGCCCGAGGCCGTCACCGGAATGCCTGCGTCGTAGAGGCGGTCGGCGAGGACGACCAGTCGCAGGGCGATGGCTTGATCCGATGCCGGGTGCACGTTCTTCAGGAATACCGCAGGAACACCGTCGAGCAACTTGCCGTAGCGGGACGGGTGCAGCGTGCTGAGATGGGCGAGCAGCTCGTCGAAATCGTCCAGGGTTGCGCCGTCCACGGTCTCCGCGCGCTCGACGAGCTCGGATTCGGACGTGGGCTCCGGGGCCGGGGGCAGATCACGGTGTCGGTAATCGGGACCGTCCACGCGGACGGACTCGAAGATGGAACCGAGCTTCTTGATCTCTCGCAAGAAGTCCTCTGCGGCGAAGCGGCCCTCACCGAGCTGACCGGGCAGGGTGTTCGATGTCGCGACGATGGAGACTCCGCGCTGCGAGAGCTCGGAGAGCAGACGCGACACCAACATCGTGTCGCCCGGATCGTCGAGTTCGAACTCGTCGATGCAGAGCACGCTGTGGTTCGAGAGTTCTTCGAGGGCCTTGTTGAAGCCGAGCGCTCCGACCACGTGGGTCAACTCGACGAACGTGCCGAATGCCTTCGGCTCGGGAACGCTGTGGTAGATAGAGGCCAACAGGTGGGTCTTGCCGACGCCGAAACCACCGTCGAGGTACAGCCCCGCACCCGTGGCCGGGGTCTTCTTGCCGAAGAGTCCGCGCTTGCCTTTGCCGCGGATCTTCTGCACCTTGTTCGCGAACTCCTCGGCCTTCGCGACCGCAGCAGCCTGCGTCGGCTCCTTGGGATCGGGAATGTAGGAGGAGAAACTGACGTCGTCGAACATCGCCGGCGGGACCATCTGCGCGATCAGCTGATCGGAGGGGACCACGGGATTTCGGTCGACAAGGCGTGCGGGCATTTGTCGAGCGTAACGACGTGGTCTGATCTCTCTCATGCAGCTTCTCGATATTGGGACCTACTTCACATCGGCACAGCCGGCCGAGTCCGTACCCGCCGTCGGGTCGGTTCTCGACGACGATGCGCTCCGAGCCCTGTACGCCTACCCGGCGCACCCGGACCGACCGTGGATCCGGACGAACTTCGTCGCCAGCATCGACGGATCCGTCACTGCGAACGGTGCGTCCGCCGGCCTCGGCACCCCCGCGGACGCACGCTTGTTCGGGATCCTGCGCGAGTTGTGCGACGCCGTTCTCGTCGGTGCAGGGACTGCCCGCGCCGAGAACTACGGCGGAGTCGCACTGTCCGACGAGGCGATCGCTCGACGCAAGGCGCGCGGACAGGCACCGACTCCGACGATCGTGGTGGTCACCGCCTCGGGTTCTATCGATCCGAAGTCCCGATTGCTCGTCGACACCGTGGTGAAGCCCGTCGTGGTCACCTCGTCGGCAGCGGACGGCACCACCCTGTCCGCGCTTCGAGCCGCCGGCGCAACCGTGATCGACGTCCCCGGTGAATCGGTGAGCACGAACGACCTCGTCGATTCTCTGACCGACCTCGGACTCACGCGCATCCTGTGCGAAGGCGGACCTGGCCTGTTCGGGCAGCTCGTGTCCGACGGCGCGGCAGACGAGCTGTGCCTGACGATCTCTCCGATGCTCGTCGCCGGCGAGGCAGGCCGCATCGCCCATGCCGCCGGCGCAGCCGACACGCCGATGGACCGAGTCCACGTGCTGGGCGACGAGGACGGCACGTTGCTGACGCGCTGGGTGCGCGGGTCGTGATCACCCAGCGGCGCGCATCGTGACTGAGGGCGCGCGCGGCGCGGGCCGAAAAGTCGATAGCCTCGCACGGTGACGCAGAAACGTTCGTTGCTCGCCGCCGTCGTGGTCCTCGCCGCGACGTGCGCAGCGTGTGGTGCCGGTCCGTCGTTCCGACCCGACGTTGCGGTGGAGCAGCGATCGCCCGGCCAGCCGGCCGAATCCTCGGAAGAAGCGCTGCCGGAACCTGCCGCGCTCGCTGTCCCGACCACAGATCTCGCGTGGGCGGATTGCACGGGCACCACCCTCGGATCGTTCGGACTCACCTCCACCACTCCCGGCCTGATACTCGAGTGCGCGGAGTACGAAGCCGACGTCGATGCCAGTGGGCAGATGTTCGGCACCTTCGCTGTCGGTGCGTTGCGAGCCCGACTCGACAGGACACCCACCGATGCGGGACCACTGGTGTTCACGTCCGGTTCGGATCGGTCCTCGACGGCGACGTTGGCCACGATGGCCGCCGGTCCGCTCTCGACACTGTTGGAAGCTCACCCCGTCGTCGCAGTGGATCGACGCGGTATCGGCCGATCCACCGCCATCGACTGCATCGACGACACCGTCCAGTCCCCTACCAAGGCCGCCGTCGACGCGCTGGGGCAGTTCACCAGATCCGATGCCGACTCCGTGGACCGAGCCGTCGACGCCGGTCGGGACGCCACCATCGAGTGCACGGACACACTGCAGCCGCAGGAACTCGCTTTCGGCACCACCTACGCCGCGGACGATCTCGACCGACTCCGTCAACTCTGGGGTGTGGATCGGATCGGCTTGATCGGATCCGGCAACGGCGCACTCACCGCGTTGGCCTATGCCGCGAAGTTTCCGGACAACATCTCGCGTCTGATTCTCGATTCGCCGCCCGGGGTCAACACCGATCAGATCACCCTGGCCGAGCAACGGACTCAAGGAAATGAAGCCGCTTTCGCGGCGTTCGCGCAACGGTGCGTTGCGCTGAACTGCTCACTCGGGAGCGATCCGACGGCCGCGGTGGCCCAGCTGCTCCGACGCGCCGCCGGCGGGGAGTTCGCCCCGCTGTCCACTCACGAAGTTCTCGACGGCATCACCTTCGCGCTCGCGTCGACCGCAGGGGACGCGTCGTCGCGGGCCACCGACCTGTCCACGACGCTCTCCGCAGCAGCGGGATCCGACACTGCGGCGCTCTCGGCCCTGGCCGAACGAGGTACCGATGCCTACGGCACCGACGGTCAGTTCGTTTCCCGCTGTACGGACGGACAACAGTGGCCGTCGCCGCAGGGCGTCCGCGATCTGTCGTCTCAGTGGACCGATCGCTATCCGATTTACGGCACCGACGCTGCTCTGACCGCACTGGTGTGTTCCTCCTGGCCGACGGCACCGTCGATCCCGTTGCCCACGTCCCTGGGTGTTCCGGTACTGGTGCTCTCGAACGCAGGCGACCCCATCGTCGGCAACGGCGGGCTGTCCTCGGTCACGGGTCTGGTCGGAGCAACGGGTACGGCAGTGGCGTCGGCAGGCTGGCAGGGCAGCGGGCATCCGAGCCTCGGCGGATCGCAGTGTCTGCAGAGCGCCGCGGTGAACTACGCACGTGACACCGTGCTCCCGACCGACGGCACCGTCTGTCCGGCCTGACCCGGGCAACGACTTTCGGCGCGGGGTGTCCTTTCTCTGCCGCGGCACTGTCTCGGGTACCGTTCGCGGGTGTCACTTAGCTTTCTGGAGCCGCGTACGGGGCGGACGACCGCCGAGGTAATAAAATACGCCCTGTGGCCCATCGCCATCATGACCATCATCCATCGGGTGGTCATCAAAGCTGTCAACGGCGATATCACCAACGACTTCAATCCCGTGTACAGCGCAGCTCTGGCGTTTCTCAATCGTCAGCCGGTGTACACGGCGAATTTCGACTCCGTCGATCCGCACTACCTTTATCAACCGAGCGCGACGATGCTGCTCTCCCCCATCGCCGTCATCGACCCCGAGCGGTCTCGCTGGCTGTTCATCATCGCCAGCACCATCGCCATTCTGCTCGCCCTGTACATCCTGCTGCGCATCTTCGGGTTCCGGCTCGATTCGGTTGCCGCTCCCGCCCTGCTCCTCGCCGCATTCGTCAGCGAAACGGTGACGAACACCTTGGTGTTCACCAACTTCAACGGCTTCGTCCTGCTCGGCGAAGTGGCCTTTCTGGGGTTTCTGTTGCAGCGCAAGGATTTGTCCGCGGGTGTCGCCATGGGACTGACTCTGGCGGTCAAGCCGATGCTCGCACCGCTGCTTCTGCTTCCACTGATGACCCGCCAGTGGAAGGTGTTCATCACGTCGATCGCTATTCCGGTGGTCATGATGGCCATTGCCTGGCCACTGTCGGTGGATCCGATGAACTTCATCGATCGCACGCTGCCGTACCTGCTGCAGACCCGCGACTACTTCAACAGTGCCGTGGTCGGTAACGGTAAGTACTACGGTGTTCCCGAACTGCTGACCCTCGGCATTCGCGTGGTCCTGGGAATCATGGTCCTGGTGTCGCTGTGGCTGCTCTACCGATACTGCCGACAGGACCGTCTGTTCTTCTTCGCGACCACCTCGGGACTGATTCTCACCGCACACTGGCTGCTGGGCTCGCTGGGCCAGATGTACTACTCGATGATGCTCTTCCCACTGCTGATGACCGTGGTGCTCAAGAACTCGCTACTCCGCAACTGGCCCGCGTGGCTGGCGATCTACGGTTTCATGAACTACGACCGTTGGCTGTCGGGACGATGGATCGAAACCGGTCGCGCGCTGGATTATCTGCGGACCACGTTCGGGTGGGCACTGCTGATCGTCGTCATCTTCGGTGTTCTCGTCGGGCGGTATCTCGCCGCGCGAAGCGAAGGACGACTGGACGACGGAATCGAGCCGAGCTACCTCCTGCCGAGCGCACCACCAGCGAAAACGGCATAGCCCGACAAATCGTATTAGCGTGTGAGCATGAGTTCAGCAACCGACAACAACTCCGCTCCCGCCGTCCAGCTCACCGACGCGCAGTGGCGCGAGAAGCTGACCCCCGAGGAATACGCGGTGCTCCGCCAGGCCGGTACCGAACGCCCGGGCGTCGGCGAGTACACCGACACCACCACCGAAGGCATCTACGAGTGCCGAGCCTGCGGAGCCGAATTGTTCCGCAGCACCGAGAAGTTCGAATCGCACTGCGGCTGGCCGTCGTTCTTCGACCCGGCCGACAGCGACGCCGTGATCCTCAAAGAAGACACCACCCTCGGAATGCGCCGCGTCGAGGTGATCTGCCGTAACTGCCACAGTCACCTGGGCCACGTGTTCGAGGGCGAGGGCTACCCCACGCCGACCGACCAGCGGTACTGCATCAACTCGATCTCGTTGGTACTCAAGCCTGCATCGTGAGAAGCTCTGCTCGAGCCATACTGTGAGTATGCGCACTTTCACCTCACCAGAGCAGATCAAAGCGGCAGTCGGCGAAGACCTCGGCACCAGCGATTGGCTGCAGATCACCCAGGAACGGGTGAACACCTTCGCCGACGCCACCGGCGATCACCAATGGATTCACGTGGACATCGAGCGGGCGAAGAAGGAAAGCCCGTTCGGCGCGCCGATCGCACACGGATTCCTGAGCCTGTCCCTGGTGTCGATGCTCAACTGGCAGATCTACACCATCGAGAACACCAAGCTCGGAATCAACTACGGTTCCAACAAAGTTCGCTTCATCAACCCGGTGAAGGTCGGTGCCCACGTACGTCTGCAGAGCACCCTGACCTCCGTCGAGGACGCGTCGGGCGGTGCCTTGCAGATCGTGACCACCGGAACGTTGGAGATCGAGGGCGAGGACAAGCCGGCACTGGTCGCCGAGATCATCTCCCGAGTGGTGTTCTGACCTTCGTCAGCACAGGTGGATCGAACGCGGTGATCGGCGGCAGTGCATCGCCGTAGCGTTCGATCTCCACCAGCACATGCTGCCCTGTGCATCCGCGCGACAGCGACGACGCCCCGTCGTCTGCGGTGAGTACGTTCACGCTGCCGTGCTTGCACATCGATCCGGGATCGGCCGGATCGACTGGGTCGTACCAGGCACCCGTGGACAGCTGGACCACCGATTCCAGCATCGCATCGTCCAGAACCACGCCGGCCAGACACGAGCCCCGGTCGTTGAACACGCGCACCACGTCACCGTCCGAGAGCCCTCTGGCCGCGGCCGCGCACGAGTGCATGCGGATCGGCTCCCGACCCCGGATCTTGGAACCTCGGCTCACCGCACCGTGATCGAGCTGACTGTGCAGCCTGGTACGAGGCTGATTTGCGATCAGGTGCAACGGAAACTGTTCGGCCCGTGGCCCCCCGAGCCATTCCTGCGGCTCGAACCACGTCGGATGCCCACGGCAATCGTCGTAGTCGAAGCCCGCCACCGTCGCCGAATAGATTTCGATCTTGCCGCTCGGGGTGCGCAGGGCGTTCCCGACCGGATCGGTTCGAAAGTCCTCGAGAAACGTCAGATCGTCCTCGGTCTGCATCCGAAACGAACCCGCACGCCGGAAGGCGTCGAACTCGGGCGTCTCGACGCCGCCCGCGCGCAGGTATCCACGCCACTGGCCGTACAGGTGCTCGAGCCACTGTTCGGACGTGCGCCCCTCGGTGAACTGCTGCCCCACACCGAGTTTCGTGGCCACCTCGGCGAACGTGTCGTAGTCGTCACGCGAATCGGCGTACTTCGAGGTGGCCGGCTGCATGGCCACGAGCAACGGATCGTTGCGGGTGCAGCTCAGATCGGAGCGCTCCAGCGACGTCGTCGACGGGACGACGATATCCGCATGCTTGGCCATCGGAGTCCAGTACGGATCGTGTACTACGACCGTGTCGGGCCTGCCGAAAGCACGGCGCAACCGTCCCAGATCCTGGTGATGATGGAACGGGTTACCACCCGCCCAGTAGACGATCTTGATGTCCGGGTAGACCAAATGCTGACCGTCGTAGTCGAATTCGCCACCGGGGTTCAGCAGCATGTCCGAGACCGCCGCCACCGGAATCAGGTCCGGAACAGGGTTGATGCCCTGAGGCAGAGTCGGCAAGGGATACGGCACCGGAGCGAGACCGGGTTCGTTCATCGAACCGTAGCCGTGTCCGAATCCTCCACCGGGCACACCGATCTGCCCCAGCATGGCTGCCAGCGTGATTCCCATCCACGGTGCCTGCTCGCCGTGCCGCGTCCGTTGCAGGGACCACGTGACGGTGACCATCGTGCGTTTCGACGCCATCTCCCGCGCGAGCTCGGCAAGGACCGACGGCTCGATGCCGCAGATTTCCGACGCCCACTGCGGCGTTTTGGGGATGCCGTCCATGACGCCCAGCAGGTATCTCTCGAACTCCGGGTAGCCCTCGCAATAATTGTCGAGAAACGCTGTGTCGTGCAGCTTTTCGTCGGCGAGTACATAGGCAAGTGCCAGCATCATCGCCACGTCGGTGCCGGGTCGCGGCGCGATCCATCGGGCATCACCGCTCATGTCGTCGCGCAGCGGACTGACGGTGACGATCTGTCCACCGCGGGCGCGCATCGCATCGAGCGAGCCGACGGTCGGGTGATCCGACGTTCCGCCGTGATTGATGCCCGTGTTCTTCACCGGCACTCCGCCGAAGGCCACCAGAAGTTCGGTGTGCGCGGCGATCACGTTCCAGGACGTGGAGCGCGAGAACATCTTCCAGTGCGCGCCGAGCACGTGCGGCATGATGACACCGGTGGCACCCAGGGAGTAACTGTGCACCGACCGGGTGTATCCGCCGATGCAGTTGAGAAATCGGTGCACCTGACTCTGCGCGTGATGAAACCGTCCGGCACTCGCCCAACCGTACGAGCCACCGTAGATGGCGCTGTTGCCGAATCGTCCGATCACTCTGCGCAATTCACCCGACAACAAGTCGGTCAGCTCGTCCCACGAGACCTCGACGAACTCGTCACTGCCACGGTGGTCGGTCGGCCCCGGACCCTGCTCGAGCCAACCCCTGCGTACCGCAGGCGCGGTGATGCGCGACCGATGGGTCACCGATCCGACGAGGTTGCCCAACACCGGGGACGGGTTACTGTCCGAGACTTCGGGACGAACGGCGGTGACATCGCGTCCATCCGACTCGGCACGGAACATCCCCCAGTGACCCATATGCTGTGCGCCGGGCACCTCGGTCACCGAATACCGAACTCGTGCAACGCCTTCAGTAGAGCATCGGGGCGCTCCGATGTCGGCACGGGATCGACGAGCGCGAAACTGCATCCGATCGCGCGCGCCGCACCGTCGGCCTCGTCGCTGTCACCCACCATCAACGTCACCGCCGGTTCGACACCCAGTGCCGCCACTGCATGACGGAAGATCTCGGGCTGCGGTTTGACGTGACCTACCTCGAACGAGAGCACGAACTCGTCGACGTACCGGTCCAAGCCCCGCGCGGTGAACGCCGGACGTATGTCGAAAGCGATGTTGCTGAGCACGCCGACCCGAATGGACTGCGCAGCAAGCTTTGTCAGGACCGCTTCGGTATCCGGGTACGGGGTCCACGAATCGGCGTCGATCACACGTCCGTAGACCGATTCGGCCTGTTCGAGAATCGTCACACCGGACTTGTCGAGCACGTGCAGGTAAGCCTGCCGGTGAAGTGCCGGATCCAGGTCTCGATTTCGCCACGCATGCCGCGTCACTTCGTCGAACTCGACCGTCTCCCCCACCGGCGCGGTCATGCGTCGCATCAGTTCCGCGGCTCCGGCACCGTCGACCGGGGTGCCGTCGGCATCGTGAATACCGTCGAACCAGGTCGGATCCTCCTCGAGCCGGAACAACGTGCCCGAGAAATCGAACAGGACGGCTGCGACGGTGGCTGAACCCGTCGTCACGGCAGTGATTCGACGAGCGCGTCCACCTCGACCCGCGGGCCTGTGAAGAACGGGGTTTCCTCGCGCACGTGTCGCCTCGCCTCGGTGGCACGCAGGTCTCGCATCAGGTCGACGATTCGATCGAGTTCGGGGGCCTCGAACGCGAGGATCCACTCGTAGTCACCCAACGCGAACGACGGCACGGTGTTGGCGCGCACGTCCTTGTAACCACGCGCCGCCATGCCGTGATCGGCGAGCATCGTCCGACGCTCGTCGTCGGGCAGCAGGTACCAGTCGATCGACCGAACGAACGGATAGACGCAGATGTACGCGCCCGGATCCTCACCCGCGATGAACGCCGGAACGTGACTCTTGTTGAACTCCGCAGGGCGGTGCAGGGCGGTGTTGCTCCAGACCGGAGTACTGGCCTTGCCCAGCGCGGTGGTGCGACGGAAGTCGGAGTAGGTGGCCTGCAGATCCTCGATGCGCTCGGCGTGCGTCCAGACCATGAAATCGGCATCGGCCCGCATGCCGGCGATGTCGTACACACCCCGCACTGCGACGCCCTTGTCTTCACGGCCCTCGAAGAAGACCTTCGCCTCCTTGGCTGCTGCGGCCCGATCGTCGCCCAGAACGCCGGGCGTGACCTTGTAGACCGAGAACATCAGATAGCGAAGTGTCGAATTGAGCGCTGAGTAATCGAGGCGTGCCATGGCCCTATCGTGCCACTTCGATCACTCGGGCGGCAGCAGTGGTGGCGGACGCAATACAGGCGGGTACCCCGACGCCGCGCTGCCAGGCTCCGGTGACCTCGAGACCGGGTAGATCGGCGACGCCGGATTCCACCGCGGCGACGCGATCGAGGTGTCCGGGCGCATACTGCGGCAGTCCGCCCGGCCAACGTTGCACTGTTGCGGCCAGAGGCCGCACATCGATGCCCGCCACCGTTCGCAGATCGTTCGACGCCGTCTCGATCGTCTCCTCGTCGGATCGCTCCGAGGCGGCGGAATCGCCGAACCGGCCCAGCGAGGCACGCAGCAGTACTGCTTCGCGCGTACCCAGATGGGGCCACTTCCGGCTGGACAACGTGAACGCCTTGACGTCGAGGCCGGCGTCCGTTGCCACCAGGATCCCCGAATTCTTCGGCAGCTCGGTTGCTTTCGGAAAGGCCATCGCCACCACGACCGACGACGCCAACTCGATACCGAGCGCAGCCGCCGACGACTCGGGTGCCACCGCGGCGATCAGCCGACCGAGAACGGGCGCCGGTACCGCCAGGATGACGCCGTCGACGACGCCGACGCCATCGACGAACCACCCACTCGCCTCACGTCGTACCTCTCCGACGCCGGCGCCGACTATCGTGCGGGCGTCGGTCGCGGCGGTCAGCGCGTCGAGCAGTACGCCGTAGCCGTCACGCAGCCCGCCGAAGACCGGTCCCGGCGACGGCGTGGGAAGGGCCGCCAGCACTGCCTCGGTCAGGTTCGGCGCGCCGGCATCCAGCGCCGCTGCCAGTGTCGGCAACGCCGCCCGTACACCGATCGAACTCGCCGAACCGGAGTACACGCCGCCGAGCAGGGGGTCCACCGAACGGCTCACCACCTGGGAGCCGAACCTGGCCCCCACCAGATCGGCGACGCTGACATCCGAACCCACGGTCCACGCGAAGGGCCGCGCGGTCTCGGTCTCGATGAGGTGCAGTTCTTCGGGGTCCACCAGATCTCGCACGGAATCGGCCGAGGACGGTATGCCCATCAACGTCCTGACCGGGAGGGGATGTGTTCGGCCACCGGAGAACACCAGTGGACGCGCCGACGACGGGTGCACCAGCTGATCCGACAGACCCAGTTCGGCGAGCAGAGCCGGTACTTCCGGACGACGACCGATGAACGCTTCCGCGCCCACATCGAGCGACTCGGTCCCGACGTCGGTGGTCCGCAACGTCCCCCCGAGGCGATCGGACGCCTCGACGAGAGTGATCTCCGCAGCGGGACCACAGGCCTGCCGGAGGCGATACGCCGCGACCAGGCCGGAAATCCCGCCGCCGACCACGGCGTAGCGCCGCACCGTCACAACGAATGCACCAACGAGACCACCCGGGTCAGAATCTCGGGATCGGTATCCGGCAACACGCCGTGGCCGAGGTTGAAGACGTGCCCACGCGCACCGGCCGCCACCGCGCGGTCTGCTTCGGCGGCGATGCGTCGAACCTCGGCCTCGACGGCATCCCAGCCGGCGAACAGCACCGCGGGATCGAGATTTCCCTGTAGCACCTTGCCGCCGCCGACACGGTGAACGGCGTCGTCGAGCGGAATCCGCCAGTCGACACCGACCACGTCGGCACCGGCCTCACCCATAGCACCGAGCAACTCGCCGGTACCGACACCGAAGTGAATCTTGGGAACGCCTGCCGAGGACACTGCGTCGAACACTCGCGTCGAATGCGGCAGCACGTACTCGCGGTAGTCGGCCAGCGACAGTGCACCCGCCCACGAGTCGAACACCTGCACCGCGTCGACTCCGGCGGCCAACTGAGCCTGCAGGAACGTGATCGTCGTGGTCGCCAGCGCGTCCAGCAGGGCATGCCAGGTGGCGGGATCGGAGCGCATCAGCGCTTTGGTCTTCTCGTGGTTACGACTGGGGCCACCCTCGACCAGGTAGGACGCCAAGGTGAAGGGTGCTCCGGCGAACCCGATCAACGGAGTGCTTCCCAGCTCACGAGTGAGAATGCGGACGGCGTCGGCCACCGGCTGTACCTGATCGGCAGTGAGAGTGGGTAGCGCCGAGACGTCGGCAGCAGAGCGCACCGGGTTCGCAACCACCGGTCCGGTGCCGGCAACGATGTCGAGATCGATGCCCGCCGCTTTGAGCGGAACGACGATGTCCGAGAACAGGATTGCCGCATCCACATCGTGTCGACGGACGGGCTGCAGCGTGATCTCGGCCACCAGATCGGGCCGGAAGCAAGAATCCAGCATGCCGATGCCGGCGCGAATCTTCCGGTATTCGGGGAGGGATCTGCCGGCCTGACGCATGAACCACACCGGCCTGCGCGAGGGCGCGTCACCGGCGATCGCGGCCAGGAACGGCGCGTCCGGAAGTTCTCGACGGGCTGGGGGTGCGGAGTGCGCTTCGGCGTTCATCGGCTTCCATGCTGCCACGCGTCGGGAAACCCCCCGCCACCAAGGGCGACACACCGACGTCGGTTCCATCACGGCTCGGCGCGCCTCCGCCGCAGCGCAACGTGACGCGTCTAACGTCCGATCACGTGACCGAACCCGAATCCACCGCCGAACCTGCGCCTTTCCGCGCCGCCATCGACGCGATGCATCGGGCCCAGGTCCACCCGGCGATAGAAATCGGTCCCATCCGGCCGCCACAGCGACTCGCCCCGTACAGCTACGCGATCGGGGCCGAAGTCAAACACGCGGACTCCGAGCAGGTCGACGAACAGAGCGACGGCGACGCATTCGGCCGCTTGATTCTGTTGTACGACCCCGACGGTGCAGAAGCCTGGAACGGGACGCTTCGGCTGGTCGCCTACATTCAGGCGGACGTCGACGAATCCCTGGCCGAGGATCCCATGCTTCCCGAGGTCGGCTGGAGTTGGCTGGTCGACGCACTGGAATCCCGGGCCGAACCGCTCAACGCACTCGGCGGCACCGTCACCTCGACCAGTTCGGTGCGTTACGGCGACATCGCCGGTCCCCCCAAGGCCCATCAGCTCGAACTTCGCGCCTCATGGACGGCGACGTCCGAGGACCTCTCGACGCACGTCGAAGCCTTCTGCGAGGTACTCGCGTACGCGGCCGGGCTGCCGCCCGCGGGGATCACCACCCTCGGTCAGCGCAGTTCCAGCCGGACATAGTCGCCGGACCCACCGACCGTAGGGCCTAGAGTCACTGTCCATGTCAGCCGAGACTTCCCCCGACACCACGTCGGACGACTCCACGTCGGACGAGCAGGTCGACGAGCCGGTAGCCGTTCCGTTGCTCGCCCCTGCCGACGGCGTGCCCGACGTCGTGGACACACCGGACGCCGTCGTGGCGGCTGCGAGGCTCCTCGCCGCGGGTCACGGGCCACTCGCGGTCGACGCCGAACGTGCGTCGGGCTTTCGGTACTCCCAGCGCGCGTATCTTCTGCAATTTCGCCGCCGCGGTGCCGGGACCGTGCTGCTCGACCCCATCCCGGTCGCCGGAGATCTCGCTCCGCTGGCCGAGGTCATCAATCCACTCGAATGGGTGCTGCACTCCGCCGATCAGGACCTACCGGGGCTGGCCGAACTCGGGTTGGTCCCCGCGACGCTCTACGACACCGAACTGGCCGGCCGCCTGGCCGGTTTCGACCGCGTCGGGCTCGGCGCAATCGTCGAGAGAACCCTCGGCCTGGCCCTGCAGAAGGGGCACGGCGCAGCCGACTGGTCCACCCGGCCTCTACCCGACACTTGGCTCAACTACGCGGCCCTCGACGTCGAGGTCCTGCTCGAGCTGCGTGATGCGATGGCCGTCGAATTGGAAGCCCAAGGCAAAACCGACTGGGCAGCACAGGAATTCGCCCACATTCTCTCCCTCGGCCCACCCAAACCCAAGACCGACCGGTGGCGTCGAACGTCGGGGATACATGCGATCAAATCTCCCCGCACCCTCGCCGCAGTCCGTGAACTGTGGACCACGCGAGACGAATTGGCAGCCAAACGGGACGTGGCACCGAGCCGGGTCCTGCCGGACTCCGCGATCGTGGCTGCCGCGACCGCCGATCCGAAGACCTCACGCGAGCTCGAGCAACTACCGGTGTTCGGCGGTCCTCGCCAACGTCGGTCGTCACGGCTGTGGGCCTCGGCACTGACCCGCGCGCGAGTGTTGCCGACTTCCGAATTGCCATCCATGGCAGCGTCTTTCGACGGTCCACCACCGGTCAATCGATGGGCCCGTCGCGATCCGGACGCGGCGGCCCGGCTCGCCGACGTGCGAGCTGCGATGACCGAACTGAGCGAATCGGTATCGGTCCCGGTCGAAAACTTGTTGATGCCGGATCTGCTGCGACGACTCGTGTGGGATTGGCGAACTCCCGACGACGGTCTCGATCCGGCCGAGATGATCGACGCCCGGCTGACCGAGGGTGGGGCTCGTCCATGGCAACGCTCGCTGGTGGTGCCGGTTCTGGCGAAGGCACTGCACCCTTCCCAAGTTACCGACGAGTAATACCCGCTACAGTGGGTGGCACGTCCGGGTACCCGGGCGAGTCGTCCGCATCTGTCGGGAGGATCGAAAAGCGTGTCTGTACCCGCGTCCACCAGCTCACAGAGGAATGTTGTCTTCGTCGACGGCATCCGCACCCCGTTCGGCAAGGCAGGCCCCAAGGGCATGTACGCCGACACTCGCGCAGACGACCTCGTCGTCAAAGCAATCCGCGAACTGCTCCGTAAGAACCCCAACCTTCCTCCCGAGCGCATCGACGAGGTCGCGATCGCCGCGACCACGCAGACCGGCGATCAGGGCCTGACCATCGGCCGCACCTCCGCTCTGCTGGCCGGACTCCCCCGCAGCGTCCCGGGATTCGCTATCGACCGCATGTGCGCGGGCGCGATGACCTCGGTGACCACCACCGGATCGGGCATCGGCTTCGGCCAGTACGACGTCGTCATCGCCGGCGGCGTCGAGCACATGGGCCGCCACCCGATGGGTGAGGGCGTCGACCCCAACCCGCGCTTCCTCGCCGACAAGCTCGTCGATCCCAGTGCACTGGTGATGGGCAACACTGCCGAGAACCTGCACGACCGGTTTCCGAGCATCACCAAGGACCGCACCGACGCCTACGCCGTGGCCAGCCAGAACAAGTACGACGCGGCCAAGAAGGCCGGCTACATCGCCGACACTCTCGTACCCGTGGCCACTAAATCCGCAGCAGGATGGGGCCTGGCCACCGAGGACGAGCCACCCCGTCCCGGCACCACCATCTCGGACCTCGCCAACCTCAAGACGCCGTTCCGCCCCGCAGGCCGCGTCACCGCAGGCAACGCCGCCGGACTCAACGACGGTGCCACCGCCGCGATCCTCGCCGGTGAGGACACAGCACACGAGCTCGGCCTGAACATCGGCATGCGGATGGTCGGCTTCAGCTTCGCCGGCGTCGATCCCGCCGTCATGGGTATCGGTCCGGTTCCCGCAACCGAAAAGCTGCTCGGCCGAACCGGATTGAGCATCGAGGACATCGGCCTGTTCGAGATCAACGAGGCCTTCGCCATTCAGGTTCTCGCCTTCCTCGAGCACTACGGCATCGCCGACGACGACCCCCGCGTGAACCAGTGGGGCGGGGCCATCGCGTGCGGCCACCCCCTCGCATCCTCGGGCGTTCGCCTTATGACGCAGCTCAGCCGGCAGTTCGCCCAGCAACCCGATGTCCGGTACGGCCTGACGACCATGTGCATCGGACTCGGCATGGGCGGAACCGTCATCTGGGAGAACCCCAATCACGCTGACTACTCGGGAGCAGCCAAATGAGCGACATCACCACCGCGTTCGAAGACGAGGTAGTCACGAACGCGTTCACCAAGATCGTGTCCGTACCAGGGCTCGACGGCTCCATTGCACTGGTGACCCTCGACAACGGGTTCGACCACACCAAGCCGTCGACATTCGGTCCCGGCGGCCTCGCCAAGTTCGACGCCGCCCTCGACGAGGCATTCGCTGCGAACCCGGTGGCCGTCGCCGTCACCGGCAAGCCGTTCATCTTCGCCGTCGGTGCAGACCTCAACGGTGTGCCGAACATCAAGACCAAGGACGAGGCACTCCAGATCGGGCAGCTCGGCCACAAGGTCTTCCGGCGCCTGCGCGAGTCGACAATTCCGACGTTCGCCTTCATCAACGGTGCCGCTCTCGGCGGCGGCCTCGAAGTGGGATTGCACTCGCACTACCGCACGGTTGCCGAGAACGCGGCCGCGCTCGGCCTACCCGAGGCGTTCCTCGGCCTGGTCCCCGGATGGGGCGGAACGCAGTTGCTGCCCAACATCATCGGAGCATCGAACGCAGTCACCGTCGTCATCGAGAACGCGCTGAACCAGAACCGCGTCCTCAAGCCGCAGCAGGCACTCGACCTCGGTATAGCCGACGCCCTCTTCGGCGGTGCCGACTTCCTCGAGCAGTCACTGGCCTGGGCAGCTCAGGTCATCAAGGGTGAGATCACCCCGGCCCGTCCCGAGATCGATCGCGGGCAGGCCTGGGACGACGCCATCGCGCGTGCGCGGGGCATCGTGGCAGGCAAGACCGGTAATTTCGCGCCGGGCCCGGTCGCCGCCGTGGATCTGCTCGAGCTGGCGAAAAACACCGACATCACCGATTCCGCTTCTCTCGACACGGCTTTCGCGGCCGAGGACGACGCACTGTCGACCCTGTTGGTCAAGGACGAATTGCGGGCCGGCCTGTACGCCTTCGATCTGGTGCAGAAGCGTGCGAAGCGTCCCGCCGGTGCGCCGGACAAGTCCCTCGCCCGCAAGATCTCCGGCGTCGGCATCGTCGGTGCCGGCCTGATGGCCAGCCAACTGGCGCTGCTGTTCGTCCGCCAGCTGAAGGTGCCGGTGATTCTCACCGACATCGATCAGGAGCGCATCGACAAGGGCGTCGGCTACGTACACGGTGAAATCGACAAGCTGCTCGGCAAGAAGCGTCTGTCCCCCGATGCCGCGAATCGGCTGAAGGCGTTGGTGTCCGGCTCGATCGACAAGTCCGCCTTCGCGAACACCGACTTCGTCATCGAGGCCGTGTTCGAGAACCTGGACGTCAAGAAGAAGGTGTTCGCCGAGGTCGAGGAATTCGTCTCCGCCGACACCATTCTCGCGACCAACACCTCCTCGTTGTCGATCACGAAGATGGCTGCGGACCTGAAGCACCCCGAGCGGGTCGTCGGCTTCCACTTCTTCAACCCCGTCGCGGTTCTTCCACTGCTCGAGGTCGTCAAGGGCGAGAAGACCGACGACGCCACTCTCGCAACGGCATTTGCTACCGCGAAGACGCTGAAGAAGTCGGCCGTCCTGTCGGCCGATCTGCCCGGCTTCGTCTTCAACCGGCTGGTCACTCGCGCGTCGAACGAGATCATCAGCGCAATCGACGAGGGCACCCCGTTCGATGTGGCGGACGGCGCAGTGGGCGAACTCGGCATGCCGATGAGCCCTCTGACCTTGCTTGCCCTCGTCGGACCGGCGGTTGCTCTGCACACGGCCGAAACCCTCGCCGAGGCGTACCCGGAGCGGTTCAAGGACTCCGCCGGGTTCCGTGCACTCGTCGAGGCGAAGAAGCCCGGCGTGTGGACCTACGGACCCGAGGGCCAGGTCGTCGATCCCGAGGTGGCAGCACTGTGGCCGCAGGGTGACTCGCCGTCGACGGCCGAGCAGGTTCTCGAGCGGACCCGCAATGCCTTTGCCGACGAGATCAAGATCATGCTCGACGAAGGTGTCGTCGCAGCGGCCCAGGACATCGATCTCTGCTTGCTCCTCGGCGGCGGCTTCGGATTCTGGAACGGCGGTATCACTCCGTACCTGGATCGCAGCGGCGCGTCCGAGGCCGCAACCGGTCAGCGTTTCCTCGCGCCGGGTGTAGCCAGCGTCTAGCTCTGCCCGCCGAGTTCGAGGTTATGGACGAATTTCATCGCATTTTCGTCCATAACCTCGAACTCGACAGCGACTGGTCCCACTGTCGCAGGGTCGTCTAGTTTCGAACCCGATGACCACCCGTACAGAACATGACGCAGCCGCCGACCGGGATCACCTGATTCGAGTCGGCTATCGCATGTTGGGCTCGTACAGCGAGGCCGAGGACGCAGTCCAGGAAGCATTCGTACGGTGGTATCGGCTCAGCGACACCGAGCGCGCCGTGATCTACATCCCCCTGGCGTGGATGACCCGTGTCGTCAGTCGCATCTGCCTGGATGTGCTCGGTTCTGCGCGCGTACGTCGTGAACAGTATGTCGGTCAATGGCTGCCCGAACCCGTGCCCGACCGAGACACATCGCTGACGTCTGCCGACCCCGCCGATCGAGTTGCTCGAAACGATTCGGTGAGCTTGGCTCTGCTGATAGTGATGGACTCCCTCGGTCCGGCCGAACGAGTGGCCTTCGTGTTGCACGATGTGTTCGGGTTGCCGTTCGACGAGATCGCAGTCACCCTGGATCGCTCTCCCGCCGCTTGTCGGCAACTTGCATCCGCCGCGCGCAAGCGCGTTCGGGATCCGCGCGCTCACGACAGCGACCCGGCGGAACACGACCGACTCGTGCGTGCGTTCGCGGCGGTGTCGAGCAGCGGGACTCTCGCGGAACTGACCGCCGTTCTCGCGCCTGAGGTTTCGCTGATCAGCGACGGCGGCGGAAAGATCACCGCCGCACGCAATCCGATTCTCGGCTCCGACCGGGTGGCACGATTCATCCGCGGAATCACCGCGAAGTCCACCGAACTCGACGGGTCGATAGAGCCGGTGAACGGATCGTCCGGGATCGTCTTTCGGCGCGCCGGTACCGTCTTCGCCGTTGTCGGTTTCCGTGTCGCGGGCGGCGTCGTGGCGAACGTATGGATCGTGCTGAACCCGGACAAGCTTCGGCACTGGGACTGAACACACAGACATTTACGCGGGCTGCGTCGTCAATAGATCATGAAGCCGAAATCCAAGAGCGTGATCGTGTGCGTATCCGGTCCGCACCACAACACCTGGAGAATTGCCGAGGCCATCGCCGATGGTCTCGGTGCCGAGGTCAGAACACCGGACCAGACAGACCCCGCCCGCATCGCGGAATACGACCTGGTCGGATTCGGATCGGGCATCTACTTGGGCAAGCACCACCCCCAGTTACTGTCGTTCGTGGCGTCCTTGCCGAACGTGGACCACCACAGGGCATTCGTTCTGGCAACCAGCGGATTCGCCGAATCTTCGCTGCATCGATTCTCCCGTTCCCTCACGAAGTCGTTGCACAGCAAAGGCTTCGACATTTCGGATACATTCTCGTGCCGAGCCAAAGACACCTTCTTTCCCTTCGCTCTCTTCGGCGGAATCCGACAAAGCCGTCCGAACGATGCCGATGTGCGACGCGCTCGACTGTTCGCCGAGAATTTGAGAACGACGCAGGCGAGCCCGACTTCGATCGGGGATATTCAATGAAGCTGGCCGTAGCAGGTGGAACAGGAACCGTCGGAACGCATGTCGTCGAAGTAGCACGTATGCGTGGGCACGAGGTCGTCGTGCTCTCGCGATCGGCGGGCGTGGATCTCATGAGCGGCAACGGACTGGCCGACGCCATCGCCGGGGTCGACGCCGTCGTCGATGTCTCGTCGACGCAGACCGTCTCGGCGAAGGAGTCGACAGCGTTCTTCTCCGCCGTCACCCACAACTTGTTGGCGGCCGAGATCGAGGCTGGAATCGGCCATCATCTGGCCCTGTCGATTGTGGGAATAGACAAGGCCCCGCACGCATATTACGCCGGAAAGGTGAAGCAGGAAGGCATCATTCGAGCCGGGACAGTGCCGTGGACGATTCTTCGAGCCACGCAATTCCACGAATTCGCCGGCCAGATTCGCGCTCAGATGTCGTTCGGTCCGGTCAGCGTGATCCCGAAGATGGTCTCGCAACCGATCGCTGCCCGCGAGGTTGCCGAACGGCTGATCGATCTGGCGGAACACTCGCCGGCGGGCCGAGTGGCAGACCTCGGTGGACCACGTGAAGAACGTATGGCCCAGATGGTGCGGCGCTACGCCCGTGCTGCCGGTGCGCGAGGTCTGGTGCTCGAACTACCGGTACCGGGCGCATACGGCCGGGCAATGCGAGACGGAACGCTGATCAACGCGAACGATTCGGATCACGGTCGGCAGACGTTCGATCAGTGGTTGGATCACGCGAAACCACGCTGACCGATCGGGCGCAGGGCAGCCACCCCGACCACCCCCATCCACACGAACACCGGCCACAGTGCTGCCCGTTCCCACAGACCCCCGTAGTCGCTGCTGTTCGCGGTGACGAAAAACGCAATGGATGCCGCGACGGTCGCAATGCCCAGGATCGCTGCACTGACCGGAATCCACCGAGGCGTACCGAATGCCCTGGCTGCGAACAACAGGGCAATCGGCAACGCAACGAAGGACGGCGTCGACACCAACACATGCAATTCGAGGTCGACGTCGAGGGGCACCAGTCCCGTGCCGATCGAGCCGAGCCCACCGACGACGAAGAGCCACCGAGTCAGTGTCGAGCTCCTTCGCTGCGGCCAGGTTCGCCGCGACAGAACCGGCCCCACCACGAGCGCAAGACCGAACACGACGAATGCGCCGTTCATCCACGCGTGCAGCGGAGAGCAGACCGCGACAGGTCCGAACGGGTAGTCGATATCGGTGCAGGTAGTAACCCCGAGATCGCTGATCGTGTTGTCGATCAGGCTGTACGGGCTGGTCGGTGTGAAGGCCAGTACGACTTCCAGGACCACGTATACCGGTTGAATCGCGAGAAGGGCCCAACCGATACGGTTCGGGATCGACAACTCGCCGGTGTCGGACATATCGCCCATTCTCCCGGACATGCCCCATCGCGAACTGCGCTTTCGACCGATTCCACACACAGCCGGACGCTGCGAGGACGATGATGGCGATCGATCACCACGGACGCTGGTCAACCCCGAAAGCTGGTTCATGCCATGACGCAACCGACCGATCGGCACACCGCGAAGGTCATCGGAGTCACCATCGCCGCAGCAGTCGGCGGCTTTCTCTTCGGATTCGATTCCTCCGTGGTGAACGGTGCGGTGGACTCCATCGAGGAGAACTTCGCCCTGTCGTCGTTCGTCACCGGCTTCGCGGTGGCCATTGCACTTCTCGGCTGTGCGGTAGGCGCCTGGTTCGCAGGCCGCCTGGCGGACAGCTGGGGCCGCAAGAAGGTGATGTTGCTCGGCTCCGCATTGTTCACCATTTCGTCCGTCGGCTCCGGGTTCGCTTTCAGCGTGCCGGATCTGATGCTGTGGCGAGTGCTCGGTGGACTGGGCATCGGCATCGCGTCGGTGATCGCACCCGCCTACATTTCGGAGATTGCTCCGGCTCGCTATCGCGGTGGATTGGCATCGTTGCAACAGCTGGCGATCACCGTCGGCATCTTCGCCGCTCTGCTCTCGGACGCAGTGTTGCAAAATGCGGCAGGCGGGCCGTCGAACGATCTGTGGTTCGGTCTCGAAGCCTGGCGATGGATGTTCTTGGTCGGCGTGGCACCCGCTCTCGTCTACGGGTTTCTCGCCACGCTCATTCCCGAGTCACCCCGATACCTCGTCGGCAAACATCTCGACGAGGAAGCGGCACGCATTCTCGGTGAGATCTCCGGAGAAGTGAACCCGGACGAGCGGGTCAAGGAAATTCGTCTGACCCTGCGGCGCGAGTCGAAGTCGTCGTTCGGCGATATTCGCGGACCCGCGTTCGGCTTGCAACCCATTGTCTGGGTCGGCATCACGATGGCGATCCTGCAACAGCTCGTCGGAATCAACGCCATCTTCTACTACTCGACGACGCTGTGGAAGTCCGTGGGGTTCAGCGAGAATCAGTCGTTCGTCACCTCGGTCATCACCTCCGTCATCAATGTGTCGATGACGTTCGTGGCAATCCTTTTCGTCGATCGATTCGGCCGTCGCAATCTACTCATGATCGGCTCGATCGGAATGTTCGTCGGCCTCGTACTCGCGGCCGTCTCGTTCACTCAGGCGGTGGGCAGCGGCGATCAACTGGAACTGCCGTCGCCGTGGGGCCCGGTCGCGCTGGTCGGTGCCAACTTGTTCGTCGTCTTCTTCGCCGCTACCTGGGGACCGATCATGTGGGTGATGCTCGGCGAAATGTTCCCCAACCGAATGCGCGCCGTTGCACTCGGTATCAGTACGGCGGCCAACTGGGTTGCCAATTTCGCTATCACCCTGGCATTCCCGCCGCTGTCCGACACTATCGGACTCGGATTCATCTATTCGTTCTTCGCGTTCTTTGCAATCCTGTCGTTCTTCTTCGTCAAGTACAAGATCAGGGAGACCAAGGGAATGGAGCTCGAGGACATGGTGATCTGACCTGCCCAGGTTCGTCCTAGCAGGTCTGCGGAGCGAGGAGGGCCGCTGCCCTTCGACACGGCGAGTGCCGAGAGGTCAGAGACTCTTGACCCAGTCCGACACCCGCTGCACGATGTCCTCGCACGTCAGACCGAGCTCGTGGTGAATCTGATCACGCGACGCGTGGTCCAGAAAACGTTGCGGCACACCGAGATCCCGGCACGGTGTGTCGACGCCCGCTCCTCGCAGAGCCGCCGACACAGCAGAGCCGATACCGCCGTGCAGACCACTGTCCTCCACCGTGACCACCATTCGATAGTCCTCGGCCAGCTTCAGCAACGACTGTGGAACGGGAAGGACCCAGCGCGGGTCCACGACGGCCACCGAGATTCCGTCGTGTCGAAGTTTGGCCGCTGCGTCGAGGGCGAGAGAGCCGAACACGCCGACCGCGACGATCAGCACGTCACCTGTCGCATCGGAAGGCTCGGTCAACACGTCGACGACACCGTCGAGTCGTCGCACGGCCGAAACGGTCTCGGTCACTGCACCTTTCGGGAACCTCAGGGCCGTGGGTCCGTCGGACGTCGCGATTGCCTCGGCCAGCTCTTCTCGGAGGGTCTCGGCATCTCTCGGCGCGGCCACTTTCATGCCGGGGATTATGCCGAGCAGAGACATGTCCCACATGCCGTTGTGACTGGCACCGTCGGCACCGGTGACACCCGCGCGGTCCAGAACCACGGTGACCGGTAGTCCGAGCAATGCCACATCCATCAGCAACTGATCGAACGCACGGTTGAGGAAAGTCGAGTAGATGGCGACCACCGGATGCATCCCACCGAGTGCGAGCCCGGCGGCCGATGTCATTGCATGCTGCTCGGCAATACCGACGTCGAACAAGCGATCGGGGAATCGGACACCGAACGCGGCGAGTCCGGTGGGTGCCGCCATCGCCGCAGTGATCGCAACGACGTCGTCGTTCTGTTCGCCCTGCTCGATGAGCGCCGCCGAGAACACCGAGGTCCAATCCGGTGCCGACTTCGATCGAGCCAGTCCGGTCGCCGGATCGATGACTCCGGTGGCGTGCATCTGATCGGCAACGTCGTTTTCGGCGTGGACATAACCCATGCCCTTGCGCGTCACCGCGTGCACGATGACCGGCCCGCCGTATGCCTTGGCTCGACGCAGTGCCGATTCCATGGCGTGCTGATCGTGGCCGTCGACCGGCCCCATGTACTTGATGCCCAAATCGGTGAACATCACCTGGGGACTGAGCGCGTCCTTCACCCCGGCCTTCATGCCGTGCAACATCCGGTACGCGGTCGGCCCGACGACGGGCACCTTGCGCACGATGCGGCGGCCGTTGTCCAGAATCTTCTCGTACTCCGGCTGCAGCCTCAGCGCTGCCAGATGATCGGCGAGTCCGCCGATGGTCGGGGCGTACGAGCGGCCGTTGTCGTTCACGACGATGACCAGGGAGCGGTCGCGGCCGGCGGCGATGTTGTTGAGTGCTTCCCAACACATACCGCCGGTGAGCGCACCGTCGCCGACGACGGCGACGACGTGCCGATCGGACTCGCCCTTGAGGGCGAATGCCTTGGCCAAGCCGTCTGCGTAGGACAGGGAAGCCGACGCGTGCGAGGACTCCACCCAGTCGTGTTCACTCTCGGTACGAGACGGATAGCCCGAGAGGCCGCCCTGCTTGCGCAGGGTGTCGAACAAACCGGTACGACCGGTCAACATCTTGTGGACGTAGGCCTGGTGACCGGTGTCGAAGATGATGGGATCGCGCGGCGAGTCGAAGATTCGGTGGATGGCCAACGTCATCTCCACCACGCCCAGATTGGGCCCGAGGTGCCCACCCGTGGCGGACACCTTCTCCACCAAGAATGCGCGGATCTCGCGAGCCAGCTCGGCCAGCTCCGCACTACCGAGGCCACGCAAGTCCTCGGGCGTCTGAATTCGCGCTAGGACACCCAACGAGATCGCTCCCTCCGGCCGAAAAAACACTGGACAATTCAGTCTACGGAGTCGCTGTCCCCGCGCTGCTCCGCCCAGCGTGGTGTCGGTGACACTACCGCCGAACACCGAGGTGCCCCAGATCAGCCGCCCCTAACCTCGACAGTGATATACGGGACACCACATACAGTGACGACCATGAGCAACGTCGTCGATGCCATCCTCTGCCGAGTTCACCAATTGTGCAAAGACGACACGACCGGTGCGGTGGCGGATTACATCCCCGAGCTCGCCGCCGTCACGCCGGACGGCTTCGGGATAGCCCTGACGACCACCGACGGTTACGTCTACGAAGTAGGCGACACTCGCCTCCCCTTCACGATCCAATCGATTTCCAAGCCGTTCACCTATGCGCTGGCGCTGGCCGATCGCGGACTCGACGCCGTCGCCGACAAGATCGACATCGAGCCGTCCGGCGAGCCGTTCAACGAGATCAGCCTCGACCCCGTCACCGAACGACCGCGTAACCCCATGATCAATGCGGGTGCGATCACCTCTGCCTCCCTCATCGCCGGACGTTCTCCGGAGGATCGTTTCGAGCGGATTCGCACCTCTTACTCCCGGTATGCAGGGAGGTCCCTCACCTTCAACGACGCCGTCTACCGTTCCGAGGCGCGCACCGGAAATCGCAATCGCGCGATCGGGTACATGCTCCGTTCGTTCGACATCATCGAGCACGACCCGGAGGCGGCAGTCGACCTCTATTTCCGCCAGTGCTCGATAGACGTCACGGCCGCGGACCTCGCGATGATGGCCGCAACCATGGCCAACAACGGCGTCAATCCGCGCACGCGAGAACGTGCTCTGGCACCTGCTCTGGTCGAACGGGTGCTGTCGGTGATGACGACCTGTGGGATGTACGACGGCGCAGGCGATTGGGTAGCGCAGGTCGGCATGCCGGCCAAGAGCGGAGTCGGTGGAGGGATTCTCGCGGTACTGCCGGGACAGATGGGAATCGCCGTCTACTCGCCGCGGCTCGACCCTCACGGAAACAGCGTGCGCGGGGTCGCTGCCTGCCGGGAACTCTCCAACCGCCTCGAACTGCACTTCCTCCATGTCACCCGAGCGGCGAAATCCTCGATCCGGCGTCGCTACATACTCACCGAGGCACCGTCGCGCAAGAGGCGCTCCGACGTCGAGCAGGCCACCCTGGCCGCGGTGGGAGACCGCGCGCGAGTGTACGAACTGCACGGCGACCTACTCTTCTCCGGCGCGGAGACCGCAGTCCGGGAAATCGGAGATCTGGATCGCGAACTCGACGCCCTCGTGATCGACGTCCGCGGGGTCGACGAGGTCAGTGCCATTGCACGCACCATGTTCGAGGACCTTCGTCGGGACCTGGCCGAACACGGCTGCGTGGTGTGTCTGGTGGATCCCCGAGCGATCATGGGACACACGACGTCGAGTCTCGACCCGGCCGACCCGGCGGGCCGGGTCTATTCGAGCCTGGGGTCTGCCATTCAGTGGGCCGAGAACCTTTTGCTCGACCAATACTGCGCAGGTCTGCGCCAGCCCACCGAGATCACACCGGCCGAGCACCCGTTGCTCGCCGGGTTGTCGACTCTCCAATACGAGGCCGTGAGCCGGTATCTGGAGAAACGGCACTACGCCCGCGGCGACGTCATCGTTCATCAGGGTGACGCGGCGGCAGGGTTGTTCCTGATGCTGCGCGGAGAGGTGACGTCGACGACCGTGTCGGCCGACGGCGGTACGCATCGGATCACCACTCTGTCGCCGGGAATGAGTTTCGGCGAGATGCCACTGCTGATGGAAGTGCCGTTCCTGCTCGACATGGTGGCAGACACACCGGTGGACCTCGTGGTGGTGTCGGTACCTCACTTCGAGGCGCTGACCCGGGACGCACCCGAGGTCAAGCTTGCTCTACTGGAAAACCTGGCCACCGGTGCGTACGGCCAGATGGCGGCAGTGATCAGAACGCTCGGGCGGTTCGACATCGGCATCTGACACCGAAAGTCGAACCACCCGAGCGAATGTGAATGTGTCAGGCACCCAGCGTCAGCATCGTGAGCACCTCGGTGGGTTGCGGCGACCCGCCGGCGGGCTCGAGTGAGAAGGCGAAGTTCGTCGATGCCCCGAGACCGTCGACCACTGTTCCCTCCTCCGAGGTGAGCTGATCATCGGTCACGACACCTGCCGAACGAGGGGATCCCTCGACGAACCACATCTGATAGACCTTGCCGGACGGCGGCTCGGGAACGCCGTCGAGCGAGACCACGACTGCGTTCTGGGACAGCGAGTACGACACCGTCGCCGAACCGCCGCCGGGGAAGTCCGCCGAGGTCTGGCGAGCATCCGGTGCCGCCACGATCTGGTCGGCCTGAGACGGCTGGGCATCGTTGCCCATCGTCTGGGTGACAACCACGACACCGCCGACCGCGACGGCCACTGCAGCCGCCGCCGACACCATCGAATAGCGCCAGGACTTGGAGCGCTCGCGCCGATGTCGGTGCAGCGGAGTTACATTCGGCGGTAGCTTCCGCACCGTCGGCTCCTGGTCGCTCGAGGCGATCCGGTCGAGTACCGCCCGGCGCACTCGGTCGGGGGCAGGCGTGGCGTCGACCGCTGCAGCCAACGCCAGGGTTTCGTGAATCTCGCCGACGAGGATGTCGAACTGAGCACGCGCGGTGTCGTCGACGCGCATCCGTTCGGTCTCGATGTCGCGTCGTTCTGCTTCGGTGATCGCGTGGAGGGCGTAGATCTCCGCGTTCTCGATCAGTCTTTGCCGTGACGATTCGCTCATTGCGGGACCACCCCCAAACATGTCTTCAATTTGATCAATCCGTCTCGTATGCGCGATTTGATGGTAGGAACGGCGACCCCGAGCCGCTCCGCAACTTCGCGATAGGTGTACCCGCTGTAATAAGCCATTCGTACCGACTCGCTCTGCGTATCGGTCAGAGTTTCGAGACAGGCCACCACGGCCTCCGACTCGAGCCTCTGCGTCACCGTCTCGAGCACCTCGTCGTGTTCGGGGGTGTGACTGACGGCGCCGTACGCCGCCTCGCGGTCGGTCCCCGACTGCTCACTGCGCACTCGATCCACGGCCCGGCGGTGAGCCAGCGTCATGATCCAGGCGAGCGGACTCCCCTGGTTCGGGTCGTAGTTCGGTGCCGCGCGCCAGATCTGGAGGAATACCTCCTGCGCCGTCTCCTCGCTGTATCCCGGGTCGCGAAGCACGCGCAGCACCATGCCGTAGACACGTGCCGACGTGGCGTCGTAGAGATCGGCGAAAGCTGCTCGATCACCTTGCGCAACGGACGCCATGAGCCGACGTAGCCGATCGGTCTCCTCGGCCCGCAAATTCTTCAATTGCGGACTGGGGACGGCGCAGATCGCGCCCTCTTCTGCGTATCCCTCGGCAGCGTCGGGCATCGGGTCACGGCCGGCATCCGAAGATCCGGACAACGGCGCGCTCATCGAAAGGTCGTCCCAACAGACGGGTTCATGATCGAGTTCATCGAACACGACACTAGTGGTCATAGTGCTCTCATATCGAAACCTCCGCGTTTTCCCGCCGCGGTACATATTCGGAACAAACCGCCGGGAGGATGGTTCCGGTTCGATAATTCGTTTGCGACGGGCTGGACCGCGCTTCATCCTTGGTGGAGAATCGGACAATCGTGGGTAATCGGGCGATAGGCCCACAGGAGGATCGATAAACATGGCGGCCATCGAAACACTCGGTCTCATCAAACGATTCGGGGCGAACACAGCCGTGGACGGCGTCGATCTGTCCATCCCATCCGGTGGGGTCTACGGAGTCCTCGGGCCGAACGGTGCAGGCAAGACCACGACGATCCGGATGCTGGCCACCCTGCTCCCGATCGACGGGGGCAGCGCGCGCGTGTTGGGGCACGACGTGGCCAGCGAACCCGAGGCCGTCCGCCGAAAAGTCGCTCTCACAGGTCAATTCGCCTCTCTGGACGAGGATTTGACCGGTACCGAGAATCTGGTTCTGCTGGGAAGGCTGCTCGGGTACTCGCGGCCCGCCGCGAGGTCGCGGGCGGAGCAGTTGCTGACCGCGTTCGATATCGCCGACGCGGGGCCCCGCCAGGTCAAGACCTACTCCGGCGGCATGCGCAGACGAATCGATATCGCCGCCAGCATCATCGTCACTCCCGAGTTGATCTTTCTGGACGAACCCACCACCGGACTCGATCCACGCAGCCGAAACCACGTATGGGAAATCATCCGGGCACTGGTGGCGGGCGGGACGACAGTGCTCCTGACGACCCAGTATCTCGACGAAGCCGATCAATTGGCCGGGCGTGTCGCGGTGATCGACCGCGGCAAGGTCATTGCCGAAGGAACGACGGGCGAGTTGAAAGCGTCGGTGGGCTCGAACTCACTGCACCTCCGGGTCCTCGACGTCGCACACCGATCCACGGCTGCACTGATTCTGCGGGATCTGCTCGGCGACACCGTCACCGAGGATTCGGATCCCTCGACCGTCACGGCGCGCCTCGAAAGCCCGACACAGGCTGCGCCCGTGCTCCCCGCACTCGAGACAGCGGGTATTCCGATCGCGTCCTTCACTCTCGGCCAACCGAGCTTGGACGAGGTGTTTCTTGCGCTCACCGGGCACGAGGCGGGAGTGGAGCCTGCGGGAACGACCCGAAGGGCGGGAGTGGAGTCTGCTGAAACGGCCCGCTCTGCCCGTTCCGCAACCGAATCCGAACGAGAGGCCGCGTCATGACTGACGAAGCCCAACAGTCGACGCCGCGCGCGGCGACCATCATCGATGTGCTCGGCGCTGCCGGGCCTCGTCCCGCGCCGCCCTCGTCGCTGTCCACGTCGTTGAGCTTCGGTTGGCGGGCACTGCTCAAGATCAAGCACGTGCCCGAGCAATTGTTCGACGTGACGGCGTTCCCGATCATGTTCACGCTGCTGTTCACGTACCTGTTCGGCGGCGCGCTCGCCGGGTCGACCGACGCGTACATCCAGTTCTTGCTTCCCGGCATCCTGGTGCAGACCGTGGTGATGATCACGATGTACACCGGCGTCACGATGAACAAGGACATCGAGAAGGGTGTGTTCGACCGTTTCCGCTCGTTGCCCATCTGGCGTCCGTCGCCGCTGGTCGGTGCGCTACTCGGGGATGTCGTTCGGTACACACTCGCGTCGGTGATCGTGCTGATCCTGGGACTGGTCCTCGGGTTCAGACCTCAGGGCGGTCTCGTCGGCGTCGTCGCGTCGATTGCGCTTCTGTTGGTGTTCTCGTTCTGCCTGTCCTGGATTTGGACGATGATCGCCATGATCGTGCGGACCGAGGCTGCGGTGATGGGCGTGTCGATGTTCATCCTGTTCCCACTGACGTTCGCCAGCAACATCTTCGTCGATCCCAACACCATGCCCGGTTGGCTTCGTGCCTTCGTCGACGTCAACCCGGTCAGCTTCTTGGTGACGTCTCTGCGCGGCCTGATGCAGGGCGATGTCGACACGGGTCAACTGGGAGTGACGCTGGCGCTGTGCGCTGTTCTGCTGGCGGTGTTCGGACCGATCACGATGCGGCTGTACAACCGGAAGTCCTAGCGCCGCAGTTCTGCACGGCCACAGTGCAACCCAGAGACACTTCGGCCGGTCAGGACGCCGATCGGGCCCGATGCCTGCGCACAGCGTCACGATTGGAACACACCGTTCCGCAGTATCGCTGCGTGCCCGTTCGGGACGTGTCGGCGAAGGCGCGTGAGCAGTCGGCCGCGGCGCAGCGAGCGAGGCGAGACATGCCGCGGCCCGTCAGATGCAACGCGGTGCCGACACTCACCAAAGCCCGGATCACGCCGCCGAGGGCAATGTTGGGATCGCGGTAGTGCATGTGCCACCCGTCTCCCGCATGGTCGGTCAACCTCGGGTAGGCCGACGCTTGCGCCAGTAGGACGTTGAGCGCCTCGGCCCGGCCGGACTCCGTATCTGCGTCCACGACACGCGCCCACCGCCTCAGGAAGTCGAGAGTGTCGACCAGATCGGCGTCGGTTGCCGTCCAATCGGGTACGAGACCCGCGTCGACGCACCGTTCGCCCAGTTCGGTCGCCGATGTGGGCGGCGAATTGAGCAGATCGATGCCGAGTTTTACCGCATACTCGCCGTAAGGGTTGATGTGCATAAGACCATTACAGCACAGTGGGGACATGCACACGGAACACACAGCACATGCCTGGACCACCCACTCCACCCATCACACGAGCGAGGGGCTCGTCGCTTACCAGGGCTGCTCGTGCGGTGCTCAACGCATCGTGTCGGTACCTATCGAGAGCTTTGCACCGGTCGCCGAGGTGGCCCGAAATGCCTGACCGTCACTCCAGAGTGCGCGCCACCCGAGGCACCACCGTGTCGAGGGCATAACCGATCGACAGTGCCGAGTTGGTCGAGTACGACTTGGCGATCACCGGGTCGTCGAACACGATGGAACGTCCATCCGCAACCGCGGGAATCCGTTGGAACAAGGGATTGTCGGTCACCTCCGACGGCGATTTCTCGATCGGAAACACCACGAGTAGGTCGGCGTCGAGAAGATCGAGCTCCTCCCCCGACACCGGAACCGAAAACCCCTTCGGCTCGAGCGCATCGATGGTCGGGCTCGTGACGAACCCGAGCTTCTTCATGAACTCGAGCCGACTGTTGGACGAGATGTACGCCCCGAATCCGGTGCCGCTGTAGGCACCGACGACGACCGTTCTGCCGGCGAATTCGGGATGGGCAGCGGCGGCGGCGGCGAATCGATCGGAGATCCCGGCCAGTAGCGCGTCACCGTCTGCGGGTCGTCCGAGAGCGGTCGACACCATGGTGACCTGCTGTTCGAGAGACGTCAGATAATTGTCCGATCCCTCGGGTACGCCGAGGGTGGGTGCGATGGCCGACAAGGTGGCATATCTGTCCGCGTCACCCGAGCTCTTGGTATCGAGGATCAGGTCCGGTGCCAGCGCGGCTACCTGCTCGTAGGACGGCTCCTGGGTACCGATGACCTGCGGCGGCGCATCGTAGAGACCGTCGGCCCACGGCCCGACGCCGTCGCCGCCGAACGCCAGCCAATCGCTGGCCCCGATCGGCGAGACTCCCAGTGCAAGTGCAGTTTCGGCGTCGCCCCACCCGAGCGCCACGACGCGCTTCGGAGCACTGTCGATGGTCACCGCGCCGAACTTGGTCTGCACGGTGGCGGGGAAGGCTCCCGACTCGGCCGACTCTGCGGTCGGTTCGGACGTCTCGTTCGCGTCCGAACTGCACGACACGACAGCAGTCAAGGACACAGCGAGGACAAGGCCGACGACGATCGCGTTGCGCATTCTCACACCGACGACGGTACGACACCGGCTCACCCTTTGGTAAGCCAACCCTACTTACGCACCAGGTGTCCGATGCACTCCACGTGACTGGTGAGGGGGAAGGCGTCGAAAGCGCGGAGGTCGGCGAGCTCGTACCCCGCGGCACGGTAGAGACTCACATCTCGCGCGAACGACGCCGGATCGCAGCCGACGTGCACCACCGAACGTGGGCCTCGGGCGGCCAGGGCGTCGATCACGTCGCGGCCGGCACCCGCGCGAGGTGGATCGAGCACCGCCACCGCCACCGGGTCCGTCAACGTATCCATCGAGCGCTCCACACGTCCCGGAACGAACGAGACCTGAGTGAGGTCCGCCAGAGCGGAGCGCCCGTCCTCGGCCGCTCGGCGGGAGAACTCGACGCTCGTCACAGATCCCTCCGGCCCGACCTCGGCGGCGAGCGCCGCTGCGAACACCCCGACACCGCCGTACAGATCCCACGCACCGTCACCCGGCGACGCGCCGGCCCAGTCCGTGACCACGTCCGTGTAGACCTGGGCGGCTCCCCGGTGGGCTTGCCAGAAACCGGTGGCGTCGAGTGTCCAGGCCCGGTCCGAGACGTATTCCGTCACCCGCCCCGATCCGATCACCGCCTTCTCCGGTCGCGACCGAGACGACGCTGCCCGGCGCGCCGATGCCCCGCGGCGTCCGGACGATCTGCGCCCGGTGGTCGAGAGCTGAGCCGGAGCGATCTCCACGACGTGACGTGCACCGTCGCCGTCGAGCACTACCTGCAGTTCGGCACCCGGCCGCCACTGCTGATCCGACAGTCCGTCGAAAGCGACCGGATCCATTTGAGGGCAAGACAATTCGTTGACTATCGAGCTACTGCGATACCGGTGATAGCCGGGCCGGCCGCCTGAATCGACGGCCAGTCGCACACGGGTCCGCCACCCGGTGCCGTCACCGGTTCCCGGCAGTTCCTCGACGCGTATTTCACGCTCGACCCCGGCAACGCGCCGTAATTGCTCGGCCACGACCGAGGCCTTCAGTCGACGGCCTGCGTCGGTAGTGGCATGGGAGTAATCGCAGCATCCGGAACCGCCCGGTCCGGCGATGGGGCAGCGCGCATCCACCCGGTCCGCGGACGCAGACAGGATCTCCACGGCATCGGCTCGACAGAACGATCCGCCTCGGTCCTCGGTCACCCGGGCAACCACTCGCTCTCCTGGCAGACCGTGACGAACGAACATCACCCGGCCGTCGTGGCGAGCCACGCAGAATCCCCCGTGCCCCGGTGCGCCCAGTTCGACCTCGAGCAGCAGGCCGAACCAGCTCTCGGTCACTTACCCGCCGGGGGCTCGTAGCCTCGACGAGACGCCCCCGGTGCATTGCCGAGCACCTCACGTTTGGCCTTCTCGGAAGAACGCAGCTGCCAGGGCACGCTGGTGACCATCACTCCAGGCTGGAACAGCAGTCGAGACTTCAGACGCAGCGCGCTCTGGTTGTGCAGAACCTGCTCCCACCAGTGCCCGACGACGTATTCGGGAATGAAGACGGTGACGACGTCGCGGGGCGAGTCGCGTCGAACGCGCTTGACGTAATCGAGGACCGGTTTGGTCACCTCGCGGTAGGGCGATTCGACGACCTTGAGCGGTACCGATACGTCGCTGGCCTCCCATTCGCGCACCAGCGCGCGGGTATCGGCTTCGTCGACGTTGACGGTCACCGCCTCGAGGTTGTCGGGTCGGGTCGCTCGGGCGTAGGCCAGCGCGCGCAACGTCGGCATGTGCAGCTTCGACACCAGCACGATCGAGTGTGTGCGGCTGGGCAGAACTCCGTCCCACTCCACGTCCTCGAGCTCGCGCGCCACGGTGTCGTAGTGCTTCCGGATCATGCGCATCAGCACGAAGATCGCCACCATGGCGACGATCGCGATCCATGCACCTGCAGCAAACTTCGTGATCAACACGATCACGAGCACCGTCCCGGTCATACCGAGACCGACGCCGTTGACCACGCGCGACCGGTGCATCCGACGACGCTGATCACGGTCGGTCTCGGTGGACAACAACCGAGTCCAGTGCCGAACCATGCCGGTCTGGCTGAGTGTGAACGAGACGAACACACCCACGATGTACAGCTGGATGAGCTTGGTGACTTCCGCGCCGAACACGACGACGAAGACGATGGCGGCACCGGACAGGAAGAGGATTCCGTTGCTGAACGCGAGGCGGTCTCCGCGGGTGTGGAGCTGCCGCGGGAGATAGCGATCCTGCGCCAGCACCGAACCGAGTACCGGGAAGCCGTTGAACGCGGTGTTGGCCGCGAGAACAAGGATGAGGGCCGTGACGGTGGTGATGAAGAAGAACCCGATGGGGAATCCGCTGAAGACTGCCTCCGCCAGCTGCGCGATGAGCGTCTTCTGTTGGTAGCCCTCCGGTGCTCCGACCAACTGGTAGTCGGGGTCCATGGCGTATTTGATACCGATCTTCTGCGCGAGCACGATGATGCCCATCAACAGCGTGATTCCGATCGCACCGAGCAGCAGCAGCGTTGTTGCCGCGTTACGAGACTTCGGCTTCTCGAACGCGGGCACACCGTTGCTGATGGCTTCGACTCCGGTCAGCGCCGCACATCCGGACGAGAACGCCCGAGCGACGAGAAATGCGAACGCGATGCCGTACAGGTGCGAGTCCTCGGCCTTCAGATCGAAGGCCGCCGACTCCGCATGGATGTCGTCGCCGAGTACGTAGACCCGGAACAGGCCCCAGCCCAACATCAGCACCATGCCGCCCATGAAGGCGTACGTCGGGATCGCGAACGCCGTACCGGACTCCCGGATGCCGCGAAGATTGACAGAGGTGACCAAGACGATGGCCACCACCGCGAACAGCACCTTGTGCTGGGCCACGAACGGGACGGCCGACCCGATGTTCGACGCGGCCGCCGAGATCGACACCGCCACGGTCAGCACGTAATCCACCAACAGCGCGCTGCCGACCGTCAATCCGGCCGCGGGACCGAGGTTGGTGGTCGCGACCTCGTAGTCGCCGCCGCCCGATGGATACGCGTGCACGTTCTGCCGATAGCTGGCCACGACGACGGCCATCACCACACAGACCGCGAGACCGATCCACGGCGTGAAGGCAATTGCCGAGATACCTGCGACGGACAACACCAGAAAGATCTCTTCGGGGGCATAGGCCACCGACGACATGGCGTCGGAGGCGAACACCGGCAATGCGATTCGCTTGGGAAGCAACGTGTGACCGAGCTTGTCGCTTCGGAACGGCTTACCGAGCACTAGCCGCTTGGCGGCAGTCGAGACCTTGGACACGGACAGAAGCGTAGGCCGTCCGCCTGCGGCCGTCTCAACCACGCGCCCGAAAGTGACGTGCCGAGCCCACCCCCGGTCGATCCAGCGACGAATCCCCGATACGTTGGTGCACGCCTGCACGGCGTGGCAGTGTCGATCCTGCGTGGTCGACAATCGAGATCGGGACGGAGCTGGGCGTTGTACGTAGTTGTGATGGGGTGTGGCCGCGTCGGCGCATCGCTGGCCGGGGCGCTCGAACGCATCGGCCACGAGGTAGCGATCATCGATCGCGACGAGTCTGCCTTTCTGCGCCTCGATCCGAGCTTCGGCGGACACCGTGTGGTCGGCATGGGATTCGACCGAGATGTATTGGTGAGCGCGGGAATCGAGAAGGCCGAGGCTTTCGCTGCGGTGTCCTCCGGCGACAACTCGAACATCATTTCGGCGCGCGTCGCACGGGAGACTTTCGGAGTGGACAAAGTGGTGGCGAGAATCTACGACGCCAAACGCGCCGCTGTCTACGAGCGCCTCGGAATCCCCACCGTTGCCACGGTCCCCTGGGCGACCGACCGTCTTCTGCACAACCTGCTGCGCGACGATCCGACCACCAAGTGGCGCGATCCTTCCGGCAGCGTGGCCGTCGTTCTTCTCGACTTCGACGACGGGTGGATCGGCAAGAAGCTCTCGGTTCTCGAAGAGTCGACGCGTTCGCGGGCAGCCTTCGTCATCCGATTCGGCGTCGGCTTGCTACCGGACAAACGCACCGTCATCCAGGCCGGCGACGAGGTGTACGTCGCCGCCGTCTCGGGCACCGTCGCCGAGGCCATCGCGCTGGCGGGCAATCCGCCGCCCTCGGACGACTGATGTCTGCTCACACGTACCACTCCTCCCCCATCGACCCGAACGGGAAGCCATGAGAGTCGCCATCGCCGGTGCCGGCGCAGTCGGCAGATCTATCGCACGCGAGTTGATTCGCAGCGAGCACACCGTGATGCTCCTCGAACGCAAGCTGGACCACGTCGACAAGACGGCGATACCGGAAGCCGAATGGGTACTGGCCGACGCATGCGAGCTGAGCTTGCTCGAAGCCGCCCATCTCGAGAATTACGACGTCGTGATCGCCGCCACCGGCGACGACAAGGCCAACCTGGTGCTCAGTCTGCTGGCCAAGACCGAGTTCGGCGTCGATCGTGTGGTGGCGCGAGTCAACGATCCACGCAACGAATGGCTGTTCGACAGCGCCTGGGGTGTCGACGTCGCCGTATCGACACCGCGCATGCTTGCGTCACTGGTAGAAGAGGCCGTCTCGGTCGGAGACCTCGTGCATCTGATGACGTTCCGCAAGGGCCAGGCCAATCTCGTCGAGATCACCCTGCCCGAGAACACCCCGCTGGCAGGCAAGCCCGTCCGCAAGCTCCAACTGCCCCGGGACGCGGCGCTCGTGACGATTCTGCGTGGCGGTCGAGTGATCGTTCCCCAGCACGACGATCCGCTCGAGGGCGGCGACGAACTCCTTTTCGTCGCGGCCAAAGAGGTCGAGAACGAACTACGTGCTGCGGTCGGCCTCGTCTGACGGCAACGCGTCGCCGGTCCGGTTCGCGCTCGATGCACTGTCCAGCGCGCGATCGGCCTGGCGAACCGCCCACAGCGTCACCAGCAGTGCTACTCCCGTCAGTGGCCACCCCATCGCGATGCGCGCGACGGCAAGCCAGCCGGTCTGGTCGGAGTCGTAGAGCTGCGACTGAACGATGTAGCGGGCGGCGAACACCGATGCCCAAGCGATGGTGGCGACGTCGTAATAGCGCACCGCCGACCGGTCGTGACGCCACGCGGTTCCCTTGCCGTTCAGATAGCCCCAGATGACACCCACCAGCGGCCAACGGGCGAGCACCGACAGCACGAACGCCCCGCCGTACACCAGCGAGGTGTAGATACCGAACAGGAAATAGCCCTTCGCATCACCCGTGCGATAGGCGATGAATGCGCAGATGCCGACACCGAAGAATCCCGAAATCGCGGGCTGAATTGGACTGCGCTGAATCAGCCGCCACACCAGAACCGCGGCGGCGACACCGAGCGCGGACCACAGGGCCACGCCGAGACCGAAGTAGCTGTTGGCCGGAACGAAGACGATGACCGGCAACGTGGAATAGACGAGGCCGCTCAACCCTCCGAGCTGCTCCAGAACAGTAGGAGCCACTTTCTCGGCGACGTCCGGCGTCGGCGCATCGGCGGCACGTTCCGGCGTCGTGGGGGGCGGCACGGCATCGTCGCTGTTGGTCACGACAACGAGAGTGCCATATCGGCTGCGGTCAGCTGTCGTCGCGCAGTTCGTAGTACGGGTTGTAGACGATCTTGCGTCCGTCGCGTTCGCCTACCCGGCCGCGTACCAGAACGGTCTTGCCCGGCTCGATGCCGGCGATCTTCCGGCGGCCGATCCACACGAGCGTCACCGCATCGGTGCCATCGAAGAACTCTGCCTCAATGTTCGCGTTGGCGGCCTTCGAACACGCCTCCACGCTGCGCAACCGACCCAGCATGGTGACTTCCTCGCCTCGCGAGCAGTCACATGCGCGTCGAGCACCGGACGCTTCGGAGGATTCGGCCATCTCCTCGGCGTCGAGCTGATCGATGTCCTCGGTCAACTTTCGCGTCAACCGGCGAAAGTATCCTGCGGCAGCGGGTGCCATTGTGCTCTCCAGCGGTGTCGGTAGTCGATGAATCGTTCCGCAGGCTCCACTCCTGAGAGCGATGCGGCGACGTGGGGGTTTGCCTCGTCAGGGCGGGTACTTCGCCACTGTAGACCCGAAGTGTCGCGCTGACCAACCATCGCCACGCCCGCGACGGAAGGCGTGCACAATCAGGTCGTGCACAGCCGACTCGACACCCTCACCGCGGTCGTTCTACCTGGTACGGGATCGGACGCCCGGTTTGCCGAAGACGCATTCTCGGCAGCGTTCGCCGGTGTGGGATTGACCACCATCGCAGTCGAACCCGATCCGACCGCTGTGGTCGAGAGTTATCTCGTTGCGCTGAACGCGGCCACGCGCGCACACGGCCGGATAGTCGTGGCGGGAATCTCGCTCGGTGCCGCGGTCGCAGCGCGATGGGCCTCGGTCAACCCGGCAGCAACCGCAGCACTGGCGTTGGCGCTTCCGGCCTGGACGGGCGACCCGGCAGGCTCTCCTGCGGCCCTGAGCGCCGAGTTCACTGCCCGCTCGCTACGCGAGGTGGGGCTCGATGCCGTCACCACGGCCATGACGTCGTCGAGTCCCGAGTGGCTCGCTCGCACCCTGCGGCGATCCTGGGCGGCTCAGTGGCCCGCCCTTCCCGACGCGTTGGACGAGGCCGCACGACACCGGAGCCTCGAACTGGGTGAGCTAGCGCACATCGATCTGCCTGCCGTCGTCGTCGGCGCGGTGGACGATCCGGTACATCCGATCGAGGTGGCGCAAGACTGGGCACGAACTTTGCCGAACTGCGCGCTCAGAACGGTGACGCTGGACATGATCGGCCTCGACGCCGGTTGCCTGGGGCGTGCGGCGGTCGACGGTCTCGACCGACGGTGGCCTCAGCCGCCCAGTTGCTGAATCGCTGAACCCGACGCGCCGCGTCGTGGCGCTCGATCACGCTCGGCCGCAGTCGGATCCGGTACCGGATTCTGCTGCACGTCCGAATTCGGTTGTGGTGCGCCGGATTCACCCGAGGCGACCTGAGGCTGCGGAGCTTGCTGAGCCGCTTGCTGTGCAGCCGCCTGCTGTTGGGAGGCAGCGGCGAGTTGCTCGGCCAACACCTGCGGCAGCACCACCGGCAGCGGGGTACGCACGGGATGCGGGTCGGTCCCGCGGTCGACCACGGTCTGCCGAAGAATGGTGTGGGCGAGCTGCACGAGCGGTTGCCCTTCGCTCACCGCACCGGACGGCCCGGCGAGCACACAGCGGACCATCCATCGATAGCCGTCGACTCCGATGAAACGAAGATCGGCGTTGGCTGTGACGCCGTGCAGTTCACGTCCCCATGGGCCCGTCTCCACCGTCGTTTCGGCTTTGTCGTTGCGCAGAGATGTTGCCAGGTCCGCTGCCACCTCACGCCACTGTCCGGGCGACTTGGGCGCCGCGTACGCGGCGATGGTGATGCGACCGAACTGGGTGACGATGTGGACTGCCTGCGGGCTACCCGCCTGGGACATCTCGACCTGGAGCTGGCCGCCCTCGGGGAGCGGAATCAGCACCGAGCCGAGATCGAGACGGGTTTGCGCGACAGTCTCTCGGTCCTGACCGAGGTCCCCGAGATCGTGGGGACCGTCGGAATCGGTGTCTGCGGTCTCGTCGTTCTCGACGCCGCCGACGAATGCACCCGCATCGGGCTCGGGGGCACTGCCGGCGTCGTTCTTCTTACGCCGTCCGAACATGTTCAGCTCTCTTCTTCTCGTTTGCTTCCACGATGCCTGCCACCGACAGGTGCCGTGGCGGAACTCACTTCTTCAGACTCGCATGACCGCCGGTCGAACCGTGACCGCCGTCCCCTCGAACGGTGTCGTCCAGCTCGTCGACCTCGACGAAGGTCACCAGCTCGACTCGCTGCACGATCAGCTGGGCGACGCGATCGCCCCGGTCGAGCACGATCGGGGTGTGCAGGTCGTGGTTGATCAGACAGACCTTGATCTCGCCGCGGTATCCGGCATCGATCGTCCCCGGAGTGTTGACGACCGACAGTCCCGATTTGGCTGCCAGACCCGAGCGCGGATGAATCAACCCGACGGTTCCGAGCGGAAGCGCGACCGCTAATCCGGTTCCCACCAACGCACGTTCGCCCGGTGCCAGCGTCACCGGAGCAGTGATTCGTAGATCGACCCCAGCGTCACCCTCGTGCGCACGGGTAGGGATCGGCAACTCGGGGTCGATCCGGCGCACACGCACCTCACCCTGCACCGACAGGGGCCCTATCGGGTCCGATGGTCGGCCGGTCGATGGTGCCTGGACACTCTCGGTGACTTCGTCGCTCACGTCGAACGAGACTACGCTGGCCCGCTCCCGTCACCGGGTGGCGACTACCCTGGTACTCGTGACTGCAGATCGACAGACCGAACCCACGAACTCGGAGTCCGCCGACTCCGCTCGAACCACCGGAACTGCACACTCGGTTCTGTACTCCGAGCGGCTGTGGGTGCCGATCTGGTGGTGGGCAGCCGGCGCTGGGATAGCGGTGCTGCTGGCTGCAGAAATTCACATGGGCGCACCGGGCATCCGGGCATGGCTGCCCTACGTAGTGCTGCTGCCACTGATCGGTTGGGCGCTGTTCGCGTTCAGCAGGCTGCGCGTGGAGGTCGTGGCACCGAGCGGTACAGCCGACGTCGAACTGCACGTGGGCAAAGCCCATCTCCCGCTCGCTGTCGCAGCCAAGGCGGCCGTCGTGCCTGCGACAGCAAAAAGTGCGGCGCTGGGCAGGCAGCTCGATCCGCTCGCCTTCGTACAGCACCGCACCTGGGTGAAACAGATGGTGATCGTGGTTCTCGACGACGCGGACGACCCGACGCCGTACTGGTTGGTCAGTACCAAACGGCCCGAAGCGTTACTGGCCGTTCTGAGTGCTCACGGAGTCGAAGCGCGCTGAACCACGGCGGTTCGACTCGAGCCAAACAACGCACAGACCCGAGCCGATCGATCAGGCCTGTGCGGACCGGATCATGCCGCGCAGTCGCGGCACATCAGTACACCGTTCGCGTCGCTGGCCAGACGGCTCCGGTGATGAACCAGGAAGCAGCTCGAGCAAGTGAACTCGTCCGCCTGCTTGGGAACCACTCGAACGGAGAGTTCCTCACCGGAAAGGTCCGCACCCGGGAGCTCGAACGATTCCGCGGTATCTGATTCGTCCACGTCCACCACTGCGGACTGGGCCTCGTTGCGCCGAGCCTTCAGTTCTTCGAGCGAATCCTCCGAAACATCGTCGGACTCTGTCCTTCTCGGTGCGTCGTAGTCGGTTGCCATTGTTCTCGTACCCCTCATCTTCGTGCGTGTGTGTGGTGGAAGCTGCCGATGTGGTCGGCTTGTGGCCGTCGGCTGTGGAGAGGGCGCTTGCTCACTCCCACCGATGTTCGTATCTGTTCGACTCGTTCGTCGTCGCGCGGTGCCCGAAACTACACCCGGTAGTTCCCAGAACTCACCGGTTGAAACCCGATCGAGACCTCGCTCACCTGATCGACAGTGCACCGGCGTCCAATTCTTGAAGCACCGCGGCCGCCAGACAATAGCCGAAGCCGGTCGCAAAGTTGAAACCGAATCGCCCATGAGTCCGGTACCCGCTTGCACGCCGCATCAACACCGCGATGGTCACCTTCATTCCACGACCCGGCGATGGCGTCGCAGTGCCGGTTTCGAGCGCCGAACCGGGGTGTCAACTCGGCCTCCGAGCAGACACACGTCGAGTGTGCTGCCGCCCGGTTCCGCGGGCATCTACAGTAGGCACCGCGTCGGAGTGCACCGACCCCGTGACCGTTCTCGGCGGCAGCCGACGGAAAGGCGAAGATCAACCGTGGTTTCTCTGATCACCGAAGGCCATGCGGCCGACGATCGAGGTCGTCCGTTCCGTCGACGCCGAGCATTTCCCATTCTCGCCGTGTTCACGGTGCTGGCGCTGCTGGGCGTAGTCGTCTGGGTCAAGGTCTTCACTACCGCCGAGGCCACGTCGGCCACCGCCGAATGCAACACGCCGACCACTGCGGCCGCTACCGACGGCACGCAGCCTGTGCCGCTGGGCGAGGAAGTGGACCCCGCCACGTTGCTCGACGTGGAACCGGCCGCCCTGTCCGCATCGAAGGTGCGAGTCTTCAACGCCAACGGTGAGCGCGGGCAGGCCGCCCTGGTGGCCGCACAACTCGTCGATTACGGTTTCGCGAGCGCACCGGACGTACAGGTCGGCAACGATCCGGTCTACGTCGATCAGAACATGCAGTGCCAGGGCCAAATTCGGTTCGGTCCGGCAGGCGTTGCCGCAGCGAGTTCGGTGTCGCTGGTCGCACCCTGTGCCGAGCTCATCCAAGACTCCCGCACCGACGACTCGGTCGATCTGGCACTCGGTACCTACTTCAGTCAGATCCAGCCCAACGACGACGCCGAGGAAGTGCTGCGCACGCTCAAGAGCACAGCACCCGGAGCAGAACCTCAGCCGCTGGACCCCAGCCTGCTCTCGGCCGCACGCGAATCGCGCTGCTGACCGCAGACTCGACCGTCAGCCCGGAATCGGATCGAGAGCGCCGGCGCTACGCAATGCGGCCACGAATGCGTCCGAGATCCCCGGGGCCATCGCCACGGTCGCGGAGCCGTGCGCACTCGTCGAATTTGCCGCAGGCAACCGCACCACCGCTCCGGCCTCGGCCGCGATGAGCGCACCCGCAGCCCAATCCCAGGGGCTGAGCCCATGCTCGAAGTGGGCGTCGACCGCTCCGGAAGCGACCATGCACAGGTCGAGTGCAGCCGACCCGATCCGGCGGATGTCTCGGACCTGAGGCAGCAGTTCGGAAATGATCGCGCCCTGCACAGCCCGTCGCCCCGACCCGTAACCGAATCCGGTGGCCAGCAACGTCATCGACAGTGTCGTGACGTCCGAGCACCGAAGCTGCTCCTGGGCTCCGTCGGCCCCTTCGACGGTCGCACCGCGCCCCTGCGCCGCGGAGTAGACGAGCTCCCGGGCGATATCCACCACAGCCCCCGCCACACTGACACCGTCGATCTGAGCGGCCACCGATACCGCGTAGGCCGGGATTCCGTACATGAAGTTCACGGTCCCGTCGATCGGATCCAAGACCCACCGCACACCATCGAGGGAATCGTCCTCGGTGCCTTCCTCTTCCCCCAGGATGGAATCGGAAGGCCGCAGCTGCGCCAGCATCTCCCGCAGAACACGCTCGGTCTCGGTGTCCACGACGGTCACCGGATCCGTCGGCGTGCTCTTCGACTGCACCGCGGCGGCGCCATCCACACTCGAACCGCCACCGAACACTTGAGGTCGCCGGGTTCGCACGTGCTCGGCAGCGCGCATCGCGACCCGAACGGCGACCTCACGCAAGACGTCCACGTCTCGCGTGTTCGATCCGGTACCCGCCCCTTCGGGCTGGACCGATGTCTGCGGCAATTGCGCACTGGCGGTGTCGTTCTGCGAGGCGTCTGGTGTCGGCACACCTACATCGCAACACATTGTGGCGGCGGAACACCACCGCGGCGACTCACCGCTCACGTCGAGGTGATGTCGCGATCCCACGAACGTATGGGAACGGCACTATTGTTCGGAGGCGACTACACACGGACTCGAACGGGCCAGGAGCGGCAACCACATGACACAGGCAGGTTCGGACACCACCACCGGCGCAGCAGCGCGCCGCGGATTCGGCGTCGACGTCGGCGGCAGCGGTATCAAGGGCGGAATCGTCGATCTGATCACCGGGGAACTCATCGGCGACCGCTACAAGATCGAGACACCCCAGCCGTCCACTCCGGACGCCGTCGCGCGCACCGTCGCTCAGATCGTCGAGCACTTCGAGTGGACCGGCCCGGTGGGCGTCACGCTCCCCGCCGTCGTGACCAACGGCGTCGCACGCTCGGCCGCCAACATCGACAAGTCCTGGATCGACACCGACGCGCGAGCACTGTTCGCGAAGGCGATCGGGACCGAGAACATCACAGTCCTCAACGACGCCGATGCAGCCGGTATCGCCGAGGACAAGTACGGCGGCGGCAAAGGCAAGGACGGTGTCGTCGTCCTGCTGACGTTCGGCACCGGTATCGGCTCTGCGGTGCTGCACAACGGCGTACTGCTGCCGAACACCGAATTCGGCCACATGGAGATCGGCGGCAAGGAAGCCGAGCACCGCGCGGCGTCCTCGGTCAAGGAGAACCAGGGACTGTCGTACAAGGAGTGGGCCAAGGAGGTCTCGAAGGTTCTCGCGACGTTCGAGGCGCTGCTGTGGCCGGATCTGTTCATCGCCGGCGGCGGAATCAGTCGCAAGAGCGAGAAGTGGATTCCACACCTGACGAACCGCACCCCGGTGGTACCGGCGACCTTGCTGAACACTGCCGGAATCGTAGGGGCGGCACTCGCCGCGGACACCGCAGTCCCCTCTGCGGAAACCGGCACATCCGCTGGATCGGCGGACTGACACGCGGTGTCGCCACCCACGTTGGACGAGGGTCGGTAACAAACTCCTGAGAGGTCGTTACAATGGTGTGTGCCGGTGCGCAGCCGGCCCGAATCCGAAGACCTCTCCGCCGGAAACAACTCTGGCGTGACGCCGCACGACTTCGTCACGAAAGGGCGTACGTGGCAGCCACCGATATCCGTCAGACCGTAGATTCCGAGACCGAGTCTGCGGCACCTGCACCCGCTGTCAAGGCACCCGCTGCGAAGGCACCGGCGAAGAAGGCTCCGGCGAAGCGCGCCGCAGCCAAGAAAGCACCGGCGAAGAAAGCCGCAGCAAAGAAGACAGCTACCCCCGCCACCGGGGACGACGCCGATGAGAGCGCACCCGGAATCGAGGACATCGACATCTCGGAAGGCGACCTGGCTGCGGCCGCCAACGATGTCGTCGAGGTCGTCGCCGCCGGTGACGACACCGAAGAGGACGCCACCGCCGAGCCGACCGCCGAGGACAAGGCGTCGGGTGACTTCGTCTGGGACGAGGAAGAATCCGAGGCTCTGCGTCAGGCGCGTAAGGATGCAGAGCTCACCGCATCTGCAGACTCCGTCCGTGCGTACCTCAAGCAGATCGGCAAGGTCGCCCTCCTCAACGCCGAGGAAGAGGTCGAGCTCGCCAAGCGCATCGAGGCCGGACTGTTCGCAGTCGAGAAGATGCGTGAGTCCGCGGAGAAGGGTGACAAGCTCCCCGTCGCCCAGCGGCGCGACATGACGTGGATCTGCCGTGACGGCAACCGCGCGAAGAACCACCTGCTCGAGGCAAACCTCCGACTCGTCGTCTCGCTGGCCAAGCGCTACACCGGTCGCGGCATGGCGTTCCTGGATCTGATTCAGGAAGGCAACCTGGGTCTGATCCGCGCGGTCGAGAAGTTCGACTACACCAAGGGCTACAAGTTCTCGACGTACGCCACCTGGTGGATCCGTCAGGCCATCACCCGCGCCATGGCCGATCAGGCCCGCACCATCCGTATCCCGGTGCACATGGTCGAGGTCATCAACAAGCTCGGACGCATCCAACGTGAACTCCTGCAGGATCTGGGCCGCGAGCCCACCCCGGAGGAACTCGCCAAGGAGATGGACATCACACCTGAGAAGGTGCTCGAGATCCAGCAGTACGCTCGCGAGCCCATTTCGCTCGATCAGACCATCGGCGACGAGGGCGACAGCCAGCTCGGCGACTTCATCGAAGACTCCGAGGCAGTCGTCGCCGTCGACGCGGTGTCGTTCACGCTTCTGCAGGACCAGCTTCAGTCGGTGCTCGAGACCCTCTCCGAGCGCGAAGCCGGTGTGGTCCGTCTTCGCTTCGGCCTCACCGACGGACAGCCCCGCACCCTGGACGAGATCGGTCAGGTGTACGGGGTCACCCGTGAGCGGATCCGTCAGATCGAGTCCAAGACGATGTCCAAGCTGCGCCACCCGTCCCGTTCACAGGTGCTGCGCGACTACCTGGACTGAGTGACCCGATTCATCGAACGAAGACCGTCGATCCTTGCGATCGGCGGTCTTCGTCGTCCGGCGGCAGTTCGCCACTGCGACGTCCGAAGCACATTCACGATCTCCGTCACATCGTCGGCACCGTGAAGGCTCCGTCCGGGCCGGGCCGGTAGTCGAGCACCGCTGTCACGGCTGCGATCTGTAGCGGCCCGTACAGATGTGGAAATCGCATGGACTCGGGATCGGACGGCACGCCGGGTTCCCATCGAACGGGCGCACCGAGTCGAGCTGGATCCAGCCGGAGCAGAACGAGATCGTCTCGCCCCGAGTACAGCCGAGTTGCAGGCAGATGCACCTGCTGGGGCGTCGACAGGTGAACGAAGCCCACCTCGCCGTACGACTCCGGCGTGTATTCGACCTGCCCGCGCATCGACAACCACTGCGCTGCAGTACAGATGTGAACGAGGTCGTCCTGCTTACTGGTCACGACTTCATTCTGCCGGGCGGAAGCGCGGTCAGGGCGGCGGAACGTCGACAACGCCGCGATCTCTGGCGGATGGCAGCCCACCGACGACGACCGCCGCGATGACAGCCACGATTCCGACGGCCTCGAGCACCGTGGGAATCTGGGTCAGGACGACGGCACCGACGACCGTAGCCGTCGCCGGGAGAAGTGCCAGCAACAACGCGAACTTGGCCCGGCCCACCCGCACCAGGACGAACTGATCGAGAACGTACGGAACCACGCTCGACAGCAGTCCCACACCCAGTCCCAGAACCCAGATGCGCCAATCCCCCAGCGCATTCGCGTGAGCCACCGCAAACGGTCCGAACAACGGCACTGCCAGAATCACCGATGCAATACCGAACCCGGCCGCCATGTCGTCGAGACCCTGACCCGCATCGGCAACGGACTTGCCCAGGACGATGTAGGCCGCCCACAGTGCCGCCGAGCCCAGCGCGAACGCGATACCCACCAGCCCCACTTCGCCGCCGTCGAACTGGGCCGATGCAATGGCACCGACGCCCAAGACGACGAGAATCAGCGCCCCCACGTCGGCCGGCTTCCTCGACCCGGCTGCGGCGACGGCGATCGGCCCCAGAAACTCGATGGCCACCGCCGCGCCCAGCGGTAGCCGGGCAATGGCCTCGTAGAACATCGCGTTCATGCCGATGGTTGCACCGCCGAACGCGGCTGCCGTACAGAGTCGCCGCACGGACCACGTGCCACCCACACCAGCGCGGTGCCGCCATGGTCGCCGCCAGATCACCAACACCAGAGCCGCGCCGAAACCCCGTAACCACGCGACCGCGGCCGGATCGACGGTATCGAACAGGAACACGCCGATCGCCGCACCGACGTACATGCACACCGCGCCGATCACGAACAGCGACGGAATACCCAGCTTCGATGCGCCGGACAGCGAATGAGAAGTCGAAGCCACAACGGCGACCTTACTGCCGCGACTCGCTCCGAGCCGTGTCTGCTGTCAGCGAACAGATTTCATGGCGTTCCAGCTCGTAGGGCATGTTTCGTGTTAGTGACAACACAAAGAAACGCGCTCGGGAACAACGCATGACCGCCATACGTCTGACAGAGTGAACGAACCGCGCCATACCGACGCGGCGGACCGGCCCCAGGCGAACGGGACAACCCGCAAGCCAGTACGGAGGAGTCATGCCCGGAACATTGACCAGCCCACAATTGACAGCAGCGGACCGGTGCGACCGGTGCGGTGCAGGGGCTCGCGCGCGCGTCGTGCTCTCGACCGGTGGAGAACTTCTCTTCTGCGGTCACCACGCCGCCGAGCACGAAGCCCGATTGCGTGAAGTGAACGCAACGGTGATGACCGAATCGGACTCCACGGTGTAGCCCACCCAGACGTCGGGGGACACAGGTTCGCCACAATCGAATCTCACGAAAGAACGGACGGTCGCGAGACCGTCCGTTTTTTCGTGCGCGCTCTACATCTTCCGCAACTGGGCGATCCGCTCGCCCAGTTGATCCGCCGATGCCATGGCCGTCGGCGGTCCCCCGCAGATGCGTCGTAGATCGCCGTGAATCACTCCGTGCGGCTTTCCGGTGCGGTGGTGGTACACCGCGACCAAACTGTTCAGCTCACGCCGCAGGCCGGCCAGCTGACCCGCGCTGGTAGCTCGGTCGTTGACGACCGGCGGGGCCGGAACAGCCGGTCCCGCAGCCGGCTTGTCGATCTGCTCCTGCTGACGCTGACGCAACAGGTCCCGCATCTGCGTGGCATCGAGCAACCCGGGTAGGCCGAGGTAATCGGCTTCCTCGTCGCTGCCCGAGAACGTCGCCGTTCCGAACGAGGAGCCGTCGTAGATGACCTGGTCGAGCTCGGCGTCCGCGCCCAGCGAGGTGTACGCCTTCTCCTCCTCGCCCAGTTCGTCCTTCTGCTTGTTGGCATCGGCCAGTAGCTCGTCGTCGAACCCGTCCTTCTCGCGGTGCGGCTTTCCGAGAATGTGGTCCCGCTGCGCCTCGAGTTGAGACGCCAGATCCAGCAGAACCGGTACCGACGGCAGGAAGACGCTGGCCGTCTCCCCCTTACGACGCGAGCGAACGAACCGGCCGATCGCCTGCGCGAAATACAGCGGAGTCGACGCACTCGTCGCATAGACACCGACGGCAAGTCGAGGAACGTCGACGCCCTCGGACACCATGCGCACGGCGACCATCCACCGCTGGTCGCTCTTACCGAACTCGGCGATTCGAGCGGAGGAGGTGGGATCGTCCGAGAGCACGATGGCCGGTGTCTCCCCCGTGATCACCTCGATGAGCTTCGCGTATGCCCGCGCCACGGTCTGATCGGTTGCGATCACGAGCCCGCCTGCGTCGGGCATTCCGCCCGCACGTAGCTGAGCCAAGCGGGTGTTGGCCGCCAGCAACACTGCGGGCATCCAGTCGCCCTGGGGGTCGAGCGCTGTCCGCCAGGCCCGTGCGGTCTGCTCGACGCTGAGCGGCTCGCCCAGTCGGGCGGTGTACTCCTCGCCGGCGCTGTCGCGCCACCGCGCCTCGCCGGAATACGCGAGGAAGACGACCGGTCGAACGACGCCGTCGGCCAGCGCGTCGGAATACCCGTAGGAATGGTCCGCCTTGGACCGCATCAGCCCGTCCTGATCGGGTTCGTAGTTGACGAAGGGAATGGGGCTGTCGTCACTACGGAACGGAGTACCGGTCAGTGCCAGGCGTCGGGTGGCGTCGCCGAAAGCCTCGCGGATGCCCTCGCCCCAGCTCTTCGCGTCACCGCCGTGGTGGATCTCGTCGAGGATGACCAGGGTCTTGCGGGCCTCGGTGCGCACTCGATGCTTGAACGGGTGGGAGGCGATCTGTGCGTACGTCACGACCACGCCGTGGTAGTCGCTCGAGGTCTGACCGGTCGAGTTCGAGAAGCGCGAGTCCAAAGCGATCCCCACCCTCGCCGCCGACTCCGCCCACTGGTGCTTGAGGTGCTCGGTGGGTGCCACGACGGTCACCTGATCGACCGTGCGATGGGCCAGCAACTCCGCAGCAACACGCAGCGCAAAGGTTGTCTTACCTGCGCCCGGCGTGGCGACGGCCAGGAAGTCCTTGGGAGAGGCCACCAGGTACTTCGTCAGCGCACGCCGCTGCCACGCACGCAGCGGCGCTCCCCCGTTCACGGGTGCAGCTGCCTGCTCGGTCGGTGGTGTGGGATCGAACATGTCAGCGCTCACTGGCCGCCGGTTCCTGGCATCGATGTAGTTCCTCGCGCTCTCGGTAGCCCTGCAGTGTCCGCGGAGGAGCCTATCGCTCCACACCGACCGATCCCGCATCGCTGGGGTGAATCGGACGCGACACGGCGGGTCGGTCGTTAGGCGAAGACGCCATCGGTCAGGAATGCTGGAGTGACCATGACTGAGTCAACAGGGGTTACGCCGACACCGGAACGGATGTCGGCGAGAAAGCCGATACGTGCGGCGTGGAGAGTGACGCTCCGCACCCTGAGCAAAGCGTGGGACGACTCGATCTTCAGCAAGGCCGCTACGGCGGCATTCTGGCAGACCCTCTCGCTGCCGCCCCTCCTACTCGGTGTGCTGGGCAGCCTGGGATTCGTCGGCGGATGGTTCGGGCCCAACACCGTCGGCATCATCGAGTCCAAGATCATCACTTTCAGTAACACGCTGTTCAGCAGCAGCGTGGTCGATCAGATCATCGCGCCGACCGTCCGAGACGTCCTCGCGCAGGGTAGCGGCGAGATCGTCTCGGTCGGGTTCCTGCTCTCGCTGTGGGCCGGCTCGTCCGCGATCTCGACGTTCGTGGACTCGATCGTCGAAGCGCACGGGCAGGCCGACGCCCGAAATCCGGTCTGGCAGAGGTTCTTCGCGCTGCTGCTCTACGTGGGGTTCTTGATCATTGCGGTGTTCGTGCTCCCACTCGTCGCACTCGGACCGGTGTACGTCCAGCAGATCTTGCCGGACTCGTGGATCACGGTCGGCAGCGAACTGATCGATTTCTTCTACTACCCCGCTGTCGGTCTGCTTCTGATCATCGGTCTGACCACCCTGTACAAGCTCGCTCTGCACACCTCGTTGCCATGGCACCGACTGCTCGGTGGAGCGCTGCTCGCAGGCGTGTTCTTCATGATCGCGAGCGCCGTGCTCCGCCGGTACCTCACCTGGGTGACGAGCACGGGGTACACCTACGGCGCACTCGCCACGCCGATCGCATTCTTGCTGTTCACGTTCTTCCTCGGCTTCGCCGTCGTTCTCGGAGCCGAGTTCAACGCCACGATCCAGGAATTCTGGCCCGCCAGAGCAACCCGAATGGACCAGATGCGCGAGTGGATCGCAGCACAGGCGGCCGCCGACGAGAAGCCCTCGGGACCCATGTCGGCAGTTGCTCGAAAGCTCGCCACAGGACCGATCAAACTCGCTGGAGATCGTGCGCGTGCCGACCGCCCCGAGCCCACCGCCGAATAGGTCGTCACTCGCCTTTCTTGAGGCCCTCGTAGATCTCCTTGCAGTCGGGGCACACGGGAGATCCGGGCTTCGCGGACTTGGTGACAGGAAACACCTCACCGCACAGCGCGACCACATGTGTACCCATGACGGCGCTCTCGGCGATCTTGTTCTTTTTCACATAATGGAAGAACTTCGGCCGGTCGTCCTCGGTGGTCTCGTCCGGCGCGATGTCGGGACGGTCCTTCGTCTGAGTGCTCATGAACACAGATTAATCCGTGGATCGACAGCGAGGGGTAACCGGTTCCACAGCTCGTCGTATGCATTCTGTGAGCGGTAGTGCCACAGTGGAGTTATGACGAGAACCCCAGGGTTCGACGGCAGCGCGTACAGCGACTCGCCGGATGGGCCTGTCCTGATCACCGAGGCACAACAGTCGGTCGAGGAGCAGCACAAGAAGCGTGTACGAAAGTACATGTTCATCATGTCCTTCAGAATCCCGGCGCTGGTGTTGGCTGCCCTCGCCTACGGAATGTGGATGAATCCGTGGATCTCCATGGCGATCGTCGGCGTGTCCATTCCGCTGCCGTGGATGGCGGTGTTGATCGCCAACGATCGACCGCCGCGCACGAAGGACGAAATGAGTCGGTACGACTACCGAACGGTCGACAAGCCTCAGTTGGAATCGAGCAATCACCGCGTGATCGAACCGGGCGACGACGACTGACACCGGTCGAGGCTCCCGGTGCGACACTTGCGTGGTGACCGCACCCAGAGCCCTTCCCCCGCTGATCGTCGCCTGTGCACTACTGCGGCAGGCGTTCGAGCGAACCGGGTACGACGCAGACGGCATCCTGACCCTGCTCGGAGACGATGCGCACGCCGCACTCGGACGCAGTGAGCCGGTTCCGGTGCGCAACGCCAGCCGAGGTTCCGGCCCGTTGGGCGTCCTGGTGCGATTGTTTCTCCTCGTCGACGACTGCCCCGAGTCCGACGTTTCCGAGGCCATCGCACCTTTGAGCGTGGCTGATGCCGTCGAGGCCGGGATCCTTCACCGTTCGGAATCCTCGGTGCGGACACTGCTCGACATCCGGCCGCTCGATGCCGGACACGGCACTCGGTGGATCGTCTCGGACCCGGACGGCAGCATGCGCGCCGCCGAGACCGCGGCCGACCACGTACTGGGCGTCGGCCAAGCCTCGCTGTCACTGCTGCGGGGAACCCCCACGTCCCCGGTGTCGACCGTTCTGGACGTGGGAACCGGCTGCGGAGTTCAGGCCGTCCATGCCCGCGGCTATGCCGAGCATGTGACCGCCACCGACATCAGCCCGAGATCGATGGACCTTGCTGCGGCGACGATGGCGCTCAACGGCCTGGAGGTCGAGTTGCTGCACGGGTCGTGGTTCGAGCCCGTGGCCGGGCGCCGATTCGATCGCATCGTGGCCAACCCGCCGTTCGTCGTCGGGCGCGCCGAAGTGCAGCATTCCTACCGCGATTCCGGGCTCGATCTCGACGGGGCGAGTGCGTTGATGATCGGGCAGGCCCCGGAGCACCTGGCCCCCGGCGGCACTGCCGCCATACTGGCGTCCTGGGTCCATATCCGCGGCGAGGACTGGCGCACGCGAGTTGCGTCGTGGCTGCCGGCGCACGGAGTCGATGCCTGGGTGGTCGAACGCGACGTCGCCGATCCCGCTCTCTATGTCGGCACCTGGATGCGCGACGGCGGCCTCGATCCCCGCGATCCCGACGCGGCCGCGGTGGCGCAATCGTGGCTCGATCATTTCGCCGACGCAGACGTGGAAGGCATCGGCTTCGGCTTCGTCTATCTGCGCCGGACGGATGTGCCGACCGATCTTCTGGCCGAGGAGCTCACTCATGGGTTCTCGGACCCTCTCGGCAACGAGTCGATCGATTACTTCGCACGGTTGGATTGGCTTCGCGAGCACGACATTCTGGATTCAGTGCTCACTCTGGACTCGAATACGGCACTCGAACGTGTCTACTTGCCCGGCGAGGACGGGTGGGCTCCGGTGGCGGTGCGGGTTCATCGCGGCAACGGCCCGCAGTGGCAGCACGACATCGACGAACTCGGTGCTGCGCTGTTGGCCGGCCTGCGGCCGGATGGCCTGCCGGTCGGCGAACTGGTCGAGTTGCTCGCTGCTGCGCACGACGAAGACCCCGACGAACTGGCAGCGCACGCGGTCACGATGATGCAGGGACTCGTACGCCACGGCCTGGTTCGGCCGGTTTCGTGAACCGACCGCGCAGTGCCCCGCGCAGTGCCCCGTGCGGGGCCTCGTTCCCGCCCGTGTCAGTTCTCAGCAACTTCTCAGGACAACCTTGACGTATTCCCTGGTCACGCGGGTATCAGGAGGATCGGCGTGGGAACTTATCGGAGTCTCCCGAGCGTTGAACTTTGTGAGACACCACCGACCAGGAGGCAAGTCATGACCAGCCCCAGCACCACGATTCGTCCACGGCCCACCGATGCCGATCTGGACGCCCAGAGCCCAGCAGCCGATCTCGTTCGCGTGTACCTCAACGGTATCGGCCGTACGGCATTGTTGACGGCTGCCGAAGAAGTCGACCTCGCCAAGAGGATCGAGGCTGGTCTGTACGCCAAGCAGGTTCTCGAGAACACCAAGCGTCTGAGTGCGGTCAAGAAGCGCAACCTGGCCATCATCGTTCGCGACGGCAGCGCTGCACGAAGCCACCTGCTCGAGGCGAACCTCCGCCTGGTCGTGTCACTTGCCAAGCGCTACACCGGCCGCGGAATGCCTCTCCTGGACCTGATCCAGGAGGGCAACCTGGGCCTGATCCGCGCGATGGAGAAGTTCGATTACGCCAAGGGCTTCAAGTTCTCCACGTATGCCACCTGGTGGATTCGGCAGGCCATCACCCGCGGCATGGCCGATCAGAGCCGCACGATCCGGCTGCCTGTCCACCTGGTCGAACAGGTCAACAAATTGGCCAGAATCAAGCGCGAGCTGCATCAGCAGTTGGGCCGCGAGGCCACGGACGAGGAGTTGTCGAGCGAATCGGGCATCGCGGTGGAGAAGATTGCCGATCTGCTCGACCACAGTCGGGATCCGGTGAGCCTGGACATGCCTGTCGGCAGCGACGAGGAAGCACCTCTGGGCGACTTCATCGAGGACTCGGAGGCGACCTCGGCCGAGAACGCCGTCATTGCCGGCCTCCTACACAGCGACGTCCGCGTCGTGCTCGGCACTCTCGACGAGCGTGAGCAGCAGGTCATTCGACTTCGCTACGGCCTGGACGACGGACAGCCTCGCACTCTCGATCAGATCGGGAAGCTCTTCGGACTCTCTCGCGAGCGCGTACGCCAGATCGAGCGCGAGGTGATGGTCAAGCTTCGCCAGGGCGACCGCGCCGAGAAACTGCGGTCCTACGCCAGCTGATCTCGACCACCGACCGGTGGAGCAGCGGTGAACATTCCTGTTCGCGCCACCTCACGCGGTAGCCGAGTCGACGTTCCTCCCCCGGACGTCGGCTCGGCTTCCGCCGTTTCGAAGCCTGTCTCGTTCTAGCGCAGCCGGCGAGGGCCGAGATCTGCCTTGGTCGGTTCGGGCCCGATCCGCACGCGCGCATCGATGATCTGCGCGCCGTCGGCGGACGCCAGCACCGGCTCGCAGGAAATCTCTCGGATATCCGGGATGTCCTCCGCCAGTGCGGATATCCGCTGGACCAGGTCGATCAGGGCCTGCTTGTTGACAGGCACGGCATTGCGATAGCCGGACAGTAGCGGTGCCGCCTTCGGCGCGTCGATCAATTGGGCAGCTTCGTCCTCGGTCAGCGGAAGTACCCGATACGCCCGGTCGCCCAACAGGTCCGAGATGACTCCGGCCAGGCCGAACGAGATGAGCGAGCCGAACGACGGGTCGTCCTGAACCCGTACGACGCAGCCGATTCCTTTGACTGCCATACGCTGCACGTGCAGCAGCGGCTCGCCCGAATCGGCCGCCAGGTTGCGGTACGCCACTCGCACCGCGGAGGCGTCGGCGATGTCGAGGCGAACTCCTCCGAGATCGGGGCGGTGCCTCCACCGCTCCCCTGTCGCCTTGACGGCCACCGGATACCCCAGTTCGTCGGCTGCAGCCGCGGCCTCGTCCTCGTCGGTCGCGACGCGGAACGGCACGACCTCCACTCCGTAACAGGCCAACAGTTCGGCGGTCTCGAAATCCGAGAGCCAGCGTCCCCCGCTGCCGGCCGAACGCCAATGCTCGACGAGCCCCTTGGCCGTCTCCGGGTCGACGCTCTTGGGCCGCACCGGATTCGACACCGGTCGTGCACGCCACGACGAGTAACGCCACGCCGCCGCCAGAGCTGCAACCGCCCGTTCCGGACTCGAGTACGAGGGCACCGAACCACGAATCGGGTGACCACCCGGTCCGCGCACGGCCAGGACGTCGGGAATTCCCTCGGCGGCCAGAAAGGTCGACAGCACAGGTTTGTCGGAGCCGCGGACTGCGTTGCCCAGAGCCGTCGCGAACGGTTCTACCTCCACGGCAACCGGGGGTACGAACACGACGATGACGGCGTCGATGTCCGATGCGGCCAACGCCGACGCGATGGCCTCGGCGAAACTCTCGGGGCCTGCTTGCGGGCCGACGTCGATCGGGGTGCTCGCGTGCAATCCCTTCGCCCGTGCAGCATCGACCGCCAGCACGCCGAGCGCCGTCGAGTTGCCCACGACGGCGACCCGAGGTCCGGCCGGCAGAGGCTGGTTCCCGAACAGCACTGCGCAGTCGAACAACTCGGAGATGGTGTCGACCTGGATGACGCCGGCCTGCGCGAACAGAGCGCGCACGATCGAGTCGTCGATGTCGGCACCGATCGCATGAGCGGGCGGGACGGCTCCGCGTCCGCTCTTGACGGCGATGATGGGTTTGCTGCGGGCTACTCGGCGTGCGATTCTGGTGAACTTTCTGGGGTTACCGAAGCTCTCGAGGTAGAGCAGGATCACCTCGGTTGCCGGGTCCGAGTCCCAGTACTGCAGCAGATCGTTGCCGGAGACGTCCGCTCGGTTGCCGGCCGAGACGAAGGTCGACAGACCGAGTCTGCGGTTGGCCGCCTCGTCCAGGATCGCGATACCGAGCGCGCCGGACTGGCAGAAGAATCCGACGTTGCCCGGAGTCGGCAAATGCGGGGCGAGCGTGGCGTTCAAGCCGAACTCGGGGTCGGTGTTCGCCACTCCCAGTGCGTTGGGTCCGATCAATCGCATGCCGTGCGCCCGTGCGGCGAGCACCAACCTGCGCTCGCTCTCCTGCCCCGCGGGCCCGGTTTCACCGAATCCGCCCGACACCACCAACAGTGCCTTGACCCCCTTGTCCAGACAGTCGTCGAGCACCGCGTCGATGGCGTCGGCCGGAACCGCTGCGATCGCGAGATCGACCGGGTCGGGGATGTCGTGGACCGTGGCGTAGGCACGAACGCCGCGGACCGATCGGTGGTCGGCATTGACCGGGTAGACCGGGCCGGTGAAATTGCCGGCCAGCAGGTTGGCGAGCACGGCATTGCCCACCTTCGAGTTGTCCGTCGACGCTCCGATCACGGCCACCGACCGTGGACTGAGCACGTTGCGCACGCTGCGGGCCTCGGCGGCACGCTCACGTGAATTGCGCACCGACAACAGCGCTTCGCTCGGATCTATGGCGAATTCAAGCCGCAGCACCCCACCCTCGAAGGACCTGCTGACCTGGTAGCCCGCCTCCCGGAACACCGTGACCATGTTCCGGTTCTCGGCGAGCACCTCGGCGACGAACATCTTCACCCCGTTCTCGGCTGCAGCCCCCGCGAGGTGTTCGAGCAGGATCGGTCCGAGTCCACGACCTTGGTGGGAGTCGGCCACCACGAAGGCGACCTCGGCGGAGTTTCCGTCGCCCTCGGGCAGACGTTCGTAACGTCCGACCGCGATGATGTCGTCACCGAGCACGGCGACGAACGCAACGCGGTCGTGGTGGTCGACAGTGGTGAAGTTGAGCACGTCGCGCTGGGGCATCGTGGGGTACGGCCCGAAATATCGGAGGTACCTCGTCCGCTCGGACAGCCGCCCGTGGAAGGCGACGATCCGGTCCGAATCCGACGGCACGATCGGGCGTAGATGTACGACGCCACCGTCCGAGGTGAGTACATCGGCAACCCAGTGGCGTGGGAACGAGGTTTCCGCACGCTCTCGTGCGAGGTCCTGAGCTGTGGGCTCGGCGGGGGGTTCACCGGACGAGGAGGTCGGTGACGGGGTGCCGGTCGGATCAGTCACGCGGGTCCTCCGGATCGAGTCCGAGCAGCGGAAACACTGCCCTACGGGTGGCGATGATGGCCGAGTCCACGCGTTCGAGGGCCCTGTCGGTGCCGTCGGTCCCGGCGAGAGATCCACCGGGCCCGTCCCACGCGGGAAAGTCGACGTCTCCCCCGTCACCCATGGTCTGCGGAAGATCCACGCTCGGTGCCATCGTCCGCACCCGCTCGCGCCAGGTGTCCGGCAGTGCCGACGTCGGATCGACCTCGCGGCCGAGCGCGGCGGCGATGAGGTACGTCCACGACCGCGGGACGACACGCACGAGGCCGTACCCTCCGCCGCCGACGGCCAACCATCTGCCCTCGCAGTGCTCGTCGGCAAGGTTGCGCATGGCGAGGAACGCGGCATTCTGGCCGTCGACAGTCAAAGCGAGGTCAGCGAGGGGGTCTTCGCGATGGCTGTCGACACCGCATTGACTGACGATGATCTGGGGCCGGAACGCTCCGACGGCACCGGGCACGATCGCGTGGAACGCGCGCAGCCACAGCCTGTCTGCAGTGCCGGGTAACAGAGGAACGTTGATGGAGGTTCCCTCACCGCGTTCGGTCCCCACCTCGGTCGACCACCCGGTGTTCGGCCAGAGCGTCGCCGGGTGCTGGTGCAACGAGACGGTGAGCACTCTGGGGTCGCCGAGAAAGGCCGCTTGGACGCCATCTCCGTGGTGCGCATCGACGTCGATGTAGGCGATTCGGTCGTACCCGTTGTCCAGCAACCACGAGATGGCGATCGCGGCGTCGTTGTACACGCAGAAACCCGAGGCCCAGTCGGCCATGGCGTGGTGCATACCGCCGCCGATACTCACCGCGCGTCGGGCGCGGCCGGACGCGATTTCGCGGGCCGCGGCCAGAGATCCGCCGGCAAGCATGGCACTCGCCTCGTGCATCTGGGGAAACACCGGGTTGTCGTCGGAGCCGAGTCCGTGGACTACGTCGTCGGGGTCGCGCAACGCCGGACCCTGGGACGGCGCTCGTTTGACGGCGTCGATGTAGGCGCTGGTGTGAAACCGGAGCAGTTCGGAATCCGGTGCGGCGACGGGCTCGACGAGTTCGACTCCGGCGAGCACCCCGATATCGGTGGCAAGTGCCATGGTCAGGTCGAGCCGAGTGGGGTTCATCGGATGGTCGTCACTCCACCGGTAGCCGAGGTAGTCCTTGCTCCAGACGACGATGTCTTCGGGACGGTTCGGGATGTACTCGGCGGCGCGTGTCGCCTTGTCAGACATACGGACAAAACTACGTTGTCGGGTGGGATGGTGTGGCACGGTTCCGGTGTTGTCCTTCATGTCCCCCTGTGAGAAGCCACGGGAAACGACGAGCACCGTTGTGGTGCGCCGCGCTCGTGCCAGTTGGGTGCAGCGCCGATTTCGGGGCGCTGACGGTAGGATCGAGCCCGACGAAGGGGTTGAGTGTGAAGGATCTGGTCGACACCACGGAGATGTACCTCCGGACGATCTACGATTTGGAAGAAGAGGGTGTGATTCCGCTTCGCGCGCGAATCGCCGAACGGCTAGAACAAAGTGGTCCCACCGTCAGCCAAACCGTTGCGCGCATGGAACGCGACGGCCTGCTGTCCGTCGCAGGAGATCGGCACCTCGAGCTGACCGAGAAAGGTCGCAGTCTGGCAGTTGCCGTCATGCGTAAACACCGCTTGGCGGAACGGCTGCTGGTGGACATCATCGGTCTGCGTTGGGAAGACGTACACGCCGAGGCGTGCCGTTGGGAGCACGTGATGAGCGAGGAAGTCGAGCGTCGTCTGGTCGCCGTGCTGAACAACCCGACCACATCGCCGTACGGGAACCCCATCCCCGGGTTGGCCGAGCTCGGTCTCGGTCAGTCGACCCTTGCACCCGAGGCCCTCATCCGTCTCACCGATGTGCCGGTCGGCCAGCCGACCGCAGTGGTCGTACGCCGTCTGGCCGAGCACGTTCAGTCCGATCCCGAAGTGATCGCCCAGCTTCGTGAAGCGGGCGTCGTTCCCGACGCGCGGGTTACAGTCGAGGCCAAGCCCGGGTCCGTCACGATCACCGTGCCAGGACACAGCGGTGTCGACATATCCGACGAAATGGCGCATGCCGTCCAGGTGAAGAGGGTCTGACCTCACACTGCCGGCTGCGCCGCGAGCGTGTGAGGGAGAGCGAACAGTGAAGCTTCTGGTTACCGGTGGTGCGGGGTACGTCGGCAGTGTGTGTGCAGCCGTGCTCCTCGAGCGCGGCCACGAGGTGGTCGTCGTGGACAACCTGTCCACCGGGAACCGGGACGCTGTGCCCGGCGCTGCCAGATTCGTCGAGGGCGACGTCAAAGACGTGGCGTCGGAGGTGCTCGGCGGCGGCGGGTTCGATGCCGTACTGCACTTCGCTGCTCAATCGCTCGTCGGCGAGTCGGTGGTGGCACCGGACAAATACTGGACCGGAAACGTGGTCACCTCGCTGGCGCTGCTCGACGCAATGCGGGCGTCCAAGACTCCGAAGCTGGTGTTCTCCTCGACCGCAGCCACCTACGGCGAACCCGAGAAGACGCCTATCACCGAGGACGCCCCTACCCGGCCGACCAACCCTTACGGTGCCACGAAGCTCGCGATCGACCACGCCATCACGTCGTACGCGTCGGCCTACGGTCTCGCCGCCACCAGCCTGCGGTACTTCAACGTCGCCGGTGCCTACAACGGTTTCGGTGAGAATCGCGTCGTCGAGACCCATCTGATCCCACTCGTACTCCAGGTCGCGCTCGGGCAGCGCGAGAAGATTTCGGTGTTCGGCACCGATTGGCCAACCCCCGACGGCACGGCCGTCCGGGACTACATTCACGTCGCAGATCTTGCGGAAGCCCACATTCTTGCGGTCGACGCAGCGCAGCCGGGTGAACACACCATCTACAACCTCGGCAGCGGCACCGGTTTCTCCGTACACGAGGTCATCTCGTCCTGTGAGAGGGTCACCGGCCTGCCGATCGCCGTCGAACACGCTCCTCGGCGCGCAGGCGATCCGGCCGTTCTCATCGCCTCCAGTGCCCGAGCGATGCAGGAGCTGAAGTGGTCGCCGGAGTTGACCGATCTCGATCGCATCGTGGCGGACGCCTGGGCCTTCCTGCAGCAACTCGGCGCTCGGTCGCATGCCGCGCACCGACCCGGGTCGTAACGCCGTCACCGTCGCCCGAACGGATCGCCGGGTAGGCGGACGCCGCATGCCCGCGCGCACGCGAATCCACTTTCGGCGACTTCACGAACCAGTTCGGGACCGGCTCCGGCACTGAGCGATCTGTCCAGCAATCGCGCCAAGCTGTACTTCCCGTCCGCCTCCAAGGCCGCGTCGATCGCGATACGGGCCATCGGTCCGTCGCCGCGAACATACGCACTGAAAGCCAGAAGCGTTGTAGCGATGGCTCTTTCGCGCCTGGGCAGCACACGCGCGATCATTGCCCAGAATTCTTCGACGAACCCCGCATCGTCGCCGAGCGTCAATGCGAGCAGTGCGTCGCGAACCTGAACCACACGGATCGCCACGGCAATCCGAGCGATGTCGACCGGGTCCAGTTCCGTGTCGTACGGTGCCCGTGCGAGATACGCCAGGACCGTCGTCAACTCGTCGGTGAGGGTACGTCCTCGGTCACGCCCCCAGTGCGAGATCTCAGTCGCGACGGCCGAAAGCGTGTGCTGGGCACCCGGCGCGATGGTCTCGGCCAGTTCACCCCTGGATCGTCGCACGGAGTAGCCGTCGAGCACCCGGGCGACGGTCAACGGTGACGTCGACGGGTCGGACATCCGGCCGTGCCGCTGCGGCCCGCAGACCGACCACCACGCGGCGGAATCGGCGATCTCTGCCGCCGCGAGGGCTGCGCTGAGCTCTATCCCGAACGATCCGAGGGTGGTGACCAGCTCCTCCACCACGGCCTCGACGTCCAGCAGATGGGCATCTCGCACGGCGCGGTCGAGACGGTCGTCGACGAACACCGCAATGACAGCGGGGATGTTCTCGGATGCGCAGTAGCCGGCCAGATAACCGATGACGTCCAGCATCTCCGGTGTGGCCCTGCTGCCGCCCCCGGCGCGCCGATCGATGTGCTCACCCGCCAGCACCAGGTCGTGGCGCATCGTGGGACCGACGCTCGCGCCGCCGTCCCTGACCGCGATCAGCACGAGAGAACGGTGGGGATGGAATCCGAGCATTGCCGGTACCGCTGCCATCAGATCGCTGGAGTCGCCGAGTCGCACGCGGCGGCGAGGGTCGGCATTGTCGTAAGAATCGGTCGGTGTGTACATGACCACAAATCCTCGCGGCACTGTTCGGCCTCAGCTCCGCGCGAGCTGGGCCTCCGTGCTGCCCTGTGGAGGACGAGGGTCCTGTGGATGAAACGTGCCGGGCGCGTCGTCGTCGAGCGGTCCCTGTCGGCGCATTCTGCTAAGCGCTGATCATCCCTGCTTCACTTTCTGCACCGCCGCGGTGAACAGCTCGTCCAGAGTCATCGCGTCGGGCGTCTCCGAATCGAACGACATGAAGGTGGCCGCCACCCGCACGTCGTCGATCTGTGCCATGAGCGTCAACATCGACTGGGTGACAGCGTCACCCCCGGTTCCCGACGCCACCGTCTGCCGGACGGCCAAGGTGTCGTCCGCATCGATCGGAGGGGCAGGAGTCAATGTGGAGGTCACCGTCGAGGTGGCACCGGACTTGGTCGCAGTCACCTCACCGCACTGCTCGAGCTGCTCTTTTCGCGCCGACAGTGGTTCGTCGACAGCGGTCAACTCGATCGAGATGGTGGACCGGCTGTCGTTGTCGGTGCCGACGATCATGGCCGTGCCGGTGGGGCCGAAATCCTGATCGGAAGGCTTACACCCTGCTGGGCTGACCTCGGCACCGGCCGGTATTCCGCTGAGGTCGGGAGCAGCCTGCGAGATGGCCTGCGGGGGCAGGACCAACGCGTCGTACGGGGCCGGGAAGCTCGCCGGGTCGATCAGCAGAGTGTTCAGATCCGTATCGGACGGCACCGCTGAGGTACTACCGGCACTGGGCTCGGCGGTTCCGGTGACGGTGGAACTGCACCCCACCAGCACGAGCGCTCCGATCGCCGCCGACGTGGCAGCGGTGGTCAGGCGGATTCTCCGTGCGGCGCGGCTCACGTGGTGTCCTCTTCGGGGTC